>JAKALE010000096.1 GCA_021813305.1 bacterium | reverse complement strand
CATCCATGGCAGCAATATCAGGGCCGTGGACAACCCCCTGCACTTCCAGTCCGATTTGTCCGGCGATTTTCTGCGTCACCAGCTCGTTGTCGCCAGTCAGCACCTTGATCGCGACTCCGTATGTCCGCATAAGCCGCAGAGCTTCGGCAACGGTTTTTTTCGGAGGATCGAGAAACGCGGCGAATCCCAAAAATACCATGTCGCGCTCGTCTTCGACCCGATATACCTGCTTTGATTCGGACAATCGGCGCGCCGCGATTCCTAATGTCCTGAACCCATCGGCGCTCAATGCTTCGTACTGATTGAGAATCAATGCCCGTGCCGGATCATCAATCGGCAACGGGATGTCCAATGTTCCCCACTGCGCACATGCGCGGAGCATTTCCTCGGGTGCGCCCTTCGTGATGATATACAAATCGTTTTGCTGCTTGGCGATAATCGAGTCTCTGCGCCGCTGGAAATCGAACGGGATTTCGTCCTGTTTTGACCATTGTTTCCTGTCGACGCCGCCGCGCTCCTGGATCGCGCTGTCCAGCGGGCTTTTGATCGCGGTATGAAATATGCTGTTGAGATACGCATACCGAAACACTTCCTGTGATTCTTTGCCTGACGCGTCGACGCACTTGATAAGCGATATTTTGTCTTCCGTCAGGGTTCCGGTTTTGTCCGTGCACAAAATATCCATACTCCCGAAATCCTGTATCGCGGAAAGCTTCTTCACGATGATGCCGCGTTTGCCCATGGCAAGCGACCCGTGCGAAAGATTCAGCGTAATAATCATGGGCAAAAGCTCCGGCGTCAATCCGACCGCCAGCGCGAGCGCGAACAAAAACGATTCAAACAAGGAATGCTTGCCCAAGGCATTGACCACAAAAATGAACATCACAAGAATCAGAATCGCCCGCACGATGAGCATACTGAATGAACGCACGCCTCGGTCGAATTCGGTTTCCCCTTGCGCATGCACCAATGTCTGCGCAATCGCGCTGAACTTGGTCTGTTTTCCCGTTTTGTCGACACGCATGACCGCCTTGCCCGTCACAACGCTCGTGCCCATGTATGCAGGGTCCTCAACGCGTTTTTCCGAGGGAAACGATTCTCCGGTCAAGGACGATTCATTAAGGAAGAAGTCCTCCGCTTCGATCACACTACCGTCCGCCGGGACCAGATTTCCCGGAAGCAGCACGACGTAGTCTCCGGGCACCACGGATGCAAGCTCCACACTTTTCTGTTTTCCGTCACGGATGACCGTCACTGCAAGGCGCACGCGTGCCTGGAGCGCCCTGACCGCCTGTTCGGCGCGGAATGTATTGTAAAAATCAAGCACCGTGCTCAATAGCACCATAACAATAATGATGCCCGCACTGACGAATTCCCCAAAAAACATCGAAAGTCCTGATGCGGCAAGCAGAATATACACTAATGGGTTGTTGAGTGCGCGCAAAAATAATTCGAATGCAGACCGGTCGTTTTCTTCCACGATCTGATTCTTTCCGTGCAGGGCAAGAAGAGCGGCCGCCTGCTCGGAAGACAATCCTTGATACGACGCGAAATCGGAACCCATGATGCATCCAGTATACCGTTCGAAAAGAATACAGGCAAACGAAAAACGCCCGAAGGCGTTTTTCGAATTGTGTGTCCGAAAGGATTAGAAGCGGTTGTTGCGCTGGTATCCTCCGCGGTCTCCTCCGCCGAAGCTGCGGCCGCCACCGAAACCGGTGTTGCGGCGAGGGCGCTTGGAATTGCAGTCGCGGCAATACAACTTGCCGTACGTGCCATCCTCGCGCTTGGTGGGATTGAACGGAAGTTCCGTAATCGCCACGCCACAGCTGGCGCAGGTAAGGTTCAAGGATGAAACATCAACCATGCGGCTCTGAAATCCGCCCTGGCCATTTCCTCCCTGTCCTTGCGTTCTGTCGTCATCCATAGTGTCGTTCGTCTGATAGGACTTGGTTATTTTTCCGCTTGCGCGGAACGCATCCCATTAGATGAACGACCCTCTTGAAAACTTGTTTGGACAAATCTCTGAGAGACCAATGAGATGTATTTCCTATTATACCACGAAATCCGTTTTTTATCCAGCTACTTCTTTTTGTCCACATCCAGCTTCAAAAGCCTGATACCCGCATACACGACCAGGGCAAGCACCAGGAAGCTGATCATTGAATTAGCAAAATCTCCCCATAGAATCCTGATTGAACCGACCTGCACGTACGCATCTTTGACCGCGGTCACGCCGCCGAACAGAATTCCCAGGATCGGGTTCAAAATATCGTCCACGAACGACACGACCAGTTTTTGCACCGCGCCGCCAAGCACAAACCCGATCGCGAATCCCCCAATCCCTTGGGAACGGACAAATGCAAAGAAGTCTTTCAGGTATTCGCGCATAACATGCACGTTATTTGACCGGAACTCTCAGCCCGGACAGCGGACAGATCGTATACACCTGGTATTTTTGCTTGAATGCGTTCATGGGTGCCTGGTTGCCCGACACCGAAGCAAACCACGCTTGAGCATATTCGTCGAAATTCTGGAATGTCACGCTCCTGGCGATCGTGCGGCCAGCCATAAGCTGCTTCCACGCATCGTAATTGCGCATTTCGACGGCATTCTTGATCGCGGA
>JAKALE010000004.1 GCA_021813305.1 bacterium | reverse complement strand
GCTTGGGCAGTCTGAAGACGCTTGAGTAAAGTGCCGGTATCAGCAATGCTGCCGAAGCCATGCGTTTTGTAGTACGAATCAACCATTCCTTGCATGGGTTTCTTGTTGCGCTCTTCAAGTGTATTGATGCCTTGGCTCATCCTGCCGAATAATGCGCCAACGAGCGGAGCATTGGAATGTTCTGCGCCCCATGTCTTAAGCCCTTGTACGGATTTCGATTGCAGCCATTGGGATCCGATATTGGTCGCGGGTTCGGTGACCGTCTTGCGTCCGACCCATGCAGGAAGGTCCTTGCTGACCCTGTCGATACCGGTTTGGAAGAAACCGAATCCTCCGTCCGCCGCCTTGTTTGCCTGAACGAATCCGTACCCAAGGAAGAAAATGAAGATGAACGGAGCCAAAAGATAGGAAAACAGATTCGTCAGTTCGGATGAGGGCGTATAGTTCGGGTTGTAGGTCGCTTGGACGTTCGCGATGATGAACAGAGTGAGCCATAAGAAGAACGTCATGACCGGGCCGAACACGAGTTCCTTAGTGAAGTTTTTCATCCAATCTTGCCATGCGTTTCCTTGTCCGACCCCTCCGGCGATCTGGTTCACTTCTCCTATTTTCCCGAACACGTATGCCAGCGGCAGGAGAATAAGATAAATCCACAGAAGCACCACGCGTTTGACGAAGCTGAATGCCACGGCTGCCAAAATGATGAAAATGACCAACATGAGAATGGTTGCGGCAAATACGCTGGCAAGTCCTGAAAGCCCTCCCGCCACGTCATTGAGCCTTCCGATGTCGTTGAAGATTTCCGCCAACCGATCGCCGAAATTGCGGGGAATGTCTTGGATGGGGTTGACGCTTGTCGGGGAACCGGTCAGATTGAGGAACGTCAAAGTGAGAAAGTTGGAAATGCCGATCGCCATGGATGCCAAGGCCAAACTGAAGTTCAAAAACAGCGCGGCGATGATGTAGTCGGTAAGCGCCTTGTAGTCCCCGAACCGGTTGATGCCCAGAATGTATTTGTTGGCAAGGATGATAAGTCCGAGCACGATAAGCATGTCGGCGATTTGCAGGCATACGTACCAACCTGCATGCACGAATGGATTTGTAGCGAACGTGAACACATTGGGATCGGCGAAAAACACGATGATGCTGATCATGAGCAGGCTTACAGCCCGCACGATGTTCCCAATGATCGTCAAAACCCAATCGAAGAGCTGATCCAACGGCTTATTGATCCATCCGCCAAAATCCTGGACAGTCTGCTTGGTTGCGTCGACAAGCAACTTCGTGCAATCCACCGCATGGGTGATGCTGAAGAGTTGCGGCGTGAACGTGCAATTTACGACATCCTGCCAGGATGCTTTTGTGGGATCAGCGCCGTTGCCGTTTGTTCCTGCGGCATTGGGCAGGGTTGGGTCAGTGACCCCCGCAGCATGTGCAGCCGATGGATATACAGACATGAAGGTAAGTACTAGCTGCGCGATGATGACGCCCATGGCGGCGAGTTTCACGAATCTTTTTTTCATCAGTAATGAGTTCATGACGAATTATTGCGTTGCGCAGATATTTTGGTATTTTGCCGGAACGGCATCAACGCACCAGGCATTATTGCCATCGGTCGCTTGGTAGCTGGTGGTGCCGTCGCAAAACTCGGTTGTTTCCTGGTTCTGCACGCAGTCGTGAAGTACATTCGTTTGTAGGGTTGCGCCCTGGCATGCAGGGACGGAGCAGCGCGATCCGACGCCCGCCGGAATTTGGGCAGTGCACAAAGGCGTGGTCGAGGAAGCTGCGGTCGCCATCATGTCAATGGTTGTGGTGCCCGGCCTGAGTAGCGTGATTGTTGTGCTTGCCTGGGCGAACGTGTCAAAGAAGGTGAACAGGGATTTTGGCAAGAAGCTCGGTGATGAGGAAGCGACAAACGCATTCTCGGATGTGCTGTTCAGGGAGTCAAAGGAAAGTCCTGCATCGGAGTTTTTGGTTACCGTTATGCTCGTCGGAATCGCAAGGGAAAAGCTTTCTCGGGGCGTGTCCACATTGTTCCATATCAGATTGGTCAAGTCAGTGGGCACAAACAATTGTGGGTTGGTGGTAATCGTGCATGCGCTTTGGACAGTCACGACCAATGGGCTGTCGGTTTGGCATGTGGTGCTGGTATTCGTGATGGATACCGTCGCATTGACATTCGTGGTTCCCGGTTGTAACCCTTTGAGGGTGATTTGGTAATACTGAGGAGTTGTTTGTTCTTGTCCGACCGGCGGAGTGATGCTCAATGGTGATACATTGACGATGGTATCGTCGTCCGCGGTGAACGTGACATCCTGCATTTTTGTCTTACCGACCAGTGTGATAGTCGCGGTTTCCGTGTCGCTTTGCTGGGCACCAATGGTTTTCGTCGCGTCGGCAAAACTTACGTAACAGATCGCGGGCAACGGAATAGTGCCAACGCCCGGTCCGGTCGGGAAGAATCCCGGACCGCCGTTTGCCGAGTTGCCTAGGCCGCGCAGTGCTTGGATGCCTCCGGTATAGAGTCCTGTTGCAGGATTGTAGCCCGGGAAGAAGTTTCCTGCGGTGCCAGGAGAGAATGTCGAGCTCAATGCTTTGTCGAGCCCTGCGGTGACCGCGCTTCTGATTTCCTGGTTCAACATGGTTTCCGTGGTGTTGGAGGAATAGCGGTGACCGATGATTTGCCCGGTGCGTGCATCCGTGATGTCATACACCGGCTCGTCCAGGGAAAGCGCGCCTTGTCCCGCAATGGCTTGGTTTTGCAAGTCCTGGGTTGACTGCGCGATACGTTGGTCGGTTTGGATTTCGGAAAGCCGGGTCAGACGCTGGGTATTGAAATACGTACCATGGAGAAATGCGCCGGCAAGCGTGGTGTTGGGGGTAAGAAACGCGACCTGCCCATTGCCAGTTTGCATGCCGTATTCGTTGGCGATCATCTGATCGAGAAAATTCGTGTCGAATGGTTTGTCCTTGAGAAGCCCAACTTGGTCGATGATGGCTTGAGTTTGATCCGTTGTCAGGTAAGAAGTCGCGCGGGTAAGTTCCTGTGCAACGTCTTTGCGCGTATTCTTCGGTACGTCTTCGAATGCGTATTTCCAGTTTTCGACAAAACTTCTGCAGGTTTGCGTCGCCGCGCCAAATTGCTGCTTATATGAGTCGCATTGTCCCTTTTTAGCTTGGATTTCCGCAAATACTTGTTGCGAATAGGTGTCCGCGTATTTCATGGCAGTCCCTTCCTGCGTCGTAAGAGTGGTAGTTAGGTAAGTTTGAACGCCCTTGGTAAATGCTGCAGTCGCTTGCGTGTTCAGAACGACGTCATTAATTTGATCCCACGCCTTTCCAGTAAAAGCGTTGACCTCAACTTTAAGTCCTCCCGCATCTATGATGCCGCTAAAACAGCTGCATGGGCTGCTATTCCCCCCTCCTGATCCTGACGCCGATCCAGATACTGATCCTGACGGAGGAATCACAATTGTCGTAGCGGTAGCAACCGCTTGGAGGGTTGTACCGGAAATGATTTGCTGCCCGTAGCCGTATGCCAAAACCGCGGCTGCGCATATAAGCGAGGCTAGGCCAATGCGGATAACTTTTCGAAAAACGTTATATTGCATACCCCATCTTTTCAAACCCGGTTTTGATCACTGATCCGACCTGTCCTGCCTGTACAACTAATGAAGGATAATTGCGGGTCATGATGTTTGCGCGCAAGGGATCTGATTGTTGGACAAGCAGTGCCAAGGCTGTATAGCGGATCTGCTAAACAAGGTTCATGTACTGCACGATGGTCTGCGTCCATGATTGCGGGATAGAAATTGCCTTGGTTGCGTCGATCATGTGCTGGGTCGCGTCCGCGTAGGCGATCAAAGTTCTGCGCGCGCCGGCGTCATTGTTCTGCTGGATATCATATGCCAGTGCGAGAATGTCCTTGTCCTTGAATGGAACAAGGTTTTGGTTGGTAGCCGCAACGAAGGCTTGCGCGAATGCGTTGAGGTTTGCCTGCGTATCGGAAACCGTCTTGAAATCGGTTGTCGAATAAGTCGGGATTTCTTTTTGCACCTGCGCGACGGCAACGGCATACATGTCCATGCCGGTTGAAGTCGCATTGACCGACAGTTCCATGGTTCCTGACGCTATCGTTGCTGGCCCATTGGGATTTTGCGCAAGCATGCTATCCGTGAACGTGCCCGCGGCGATTTTCATAAGGTTGGATCCGAGCAAGGTGTCCGCGTCCAAGGGAAGCTGCGTTTGGTCGGATAAATTGCCGTTGAACGGCTGTCCTGTTTTTGGGGACAGCACAAACTGCGCGAAATAGGTGTTGGTGAAGGAAAACGCGACAAGTACCGCGATCAAGGTCGCGCCAATGCCGAAAAACGGGAGGATGGATGTGACAAGTTTTCGCATCATCTGCCTTTCGTATAGTATATCAAGCAGAAAACGGTTTTAACAGTGTGGAAATCTTGATCCACTGCTCTACCGTGATGTCCTGGGCCCGTGCGGATGGTTGTATAGCGCATTGTCCGAACAATTTTTCCGTTTCCGTCTTGGTCATGCCGTAGGAAGCGGAAAGATTCGACGCGCACAGCTTGCGTGGATGAGAAAATCCTGCCTTGACTGTGTTTTTCATCAAGACAAATTGTTTTTGGGGTATGCGGCCGCGCGGGATAAGCTCCAAAATCGCGGAATCAACTTTGGGCGTGGGTGAAAACGCCCCTCGGGGAATGGTTTTGATGATCGTGGGCAGGGCAAGGGCCTGCGTGAGCACGCCAAGGATGGATAAATGTCCGGGTTTTGCGCATATGCGCTCTGCGACTTCCTTTTGCACCGTGAATACGATGCGCGTTGGTGCAGGCCATTGTTCCAAAGCAAACTCGATGATTTTGCCCGTGATGTAATAGGGAATGTTTCCCGCCAGGACGTAGCCGCGCGCAACGCCATAGTCGGCAGGGTTGAAACGGAGCACGTCCTGGTTGACGATCTCGACGGTTTTCAGGTGTGCGCATGCACGTTGGAGTTTTGGGATCAGATCACGGTCTTTCTCGATGGCGATGACGCGTCCGGCGCGCTCGCCGAGCAACGTCGTGAGCTGTCCTGTGCCTGCGCCGATTTCAATCACCGTGTCCTCCGTTCGGAGCGCGCACGTATCGGCGATGCGCAAAAGCACCGCGCGATCGGCGAGAAAATGTTGGCCGAATTTTTTCTTTGGTTTTGGTTCGCGTTCGTCGATCATGGTTACAGATAAATCGTGCGTTCGCTGTCGTAGAGATCGTGCCCCATGGCCTGATCGATCTGGATGGTGAGTTCTTGGGGAATGTCATCCAGGAACCGGGACGGCGCGTTCATGCTGTACTCGCCGTGCAGAAACCGGTGATGCGCCGAAGTCAAAAACAAGTCGCGTTTGGCGCGCGTCATGCCGACGTAGAGCAGTCTGCGCTCCTCCTCGATGTCTGTTTGCGACCGGAGCGATCGTTCGTGGGGCAGAATGTTTTCTTCGACGCCGACGATGAACACGCACGGGAATTCAAGCCCCTTGGCGCTATGCAGCGTCATCAAGGTCAGCATGTTGGCAGTCGGCTTGAGCGCATCAGTGTCCTGCACGAGTTGCACGTTTTCCAAAAATCGTTCCAAGGTTTTTCCGGCGCACTCGTTTCCGTATTCTTTGGCAATGCCGATGAGTTCCTCGACGTTTTCCCATCGCTGGGTTCCTTCTTCGGTGCTCGGATCGCACCAATCTTTGTACCCGACGCGGGAAACGACCGTTTCCATGAGCTCGGCAAGTGGCACGCTTTGGGCCAATGCCTGAAAAACAGCGATGGATTCTGCGAATTTTTGCATTGCTTGCGCGGATCGTCCGGACAGATGGAGCGTTGCGCGTTCAAGATCCCATGATGTATTTTTGAGTTCCGTAAGCGCCGCTTGTCCGATGCCGCGGCGCGGCACGTTGATGATGCGTTCAAGGCTCACCGAATCTTTTGGATTGGCAAGGTATTTGAGGTATGCGATCACATCCTGGATCTCCCGGCGTTGGTAAAACCGGTATGCGCCGATGATCTGGTACGGAATGCCGCGTTCCATGCACAGCTCTTCCAGGGTTCGGGATTGCACGTTGGTGCGGAAGAGCACCGCGCAATCCTTGAGCGAAAGGCCGTCTTTGATTTTTTCCTGGATTCGTTCCATGACCCACCATGATTCCATGCGTTCGTCCTGCAGCCGCGCGATCGTGATCGGCGCGCCGCTCGGGTTCTCGGTGAACAATTTCTTTTCCGTGCGATACGTGTTTTGACGGATGACGCCGTGACTCGCATCCAAAATCGTTTGGCTCGAACGATAGTTCTGTTCCAGGAAGAATACGCGCGTGCCCGGCCATTGTTGCTGGAAGCGCAACAGGTGCGTGAAATCCGCGCACCGGAACGAATAAATCGATTGCCAGTCGTCGCCGACGACGCAGATGTTGCGTTGCGCCTGCGCGAGTTCGGTCACGAGTGCATATTGGGGTGCGTTGGTGTCCTGGAATTCGTCGATGAGAAAATGAGTCAGGCGCTGTTGGTATGCAGCCCTGATATCGGGTCTTGTGCGCAGGAGCGCAAGCGCCTGCAAAATGATATTGTCGAAATCGATCGCATTCTTTTGTTTGAGAAGCGATTCATAGATTGCCGATACGCGCCTGAGCGCCGGAGGGACCGCGTCGGTCCCCTTGTCCACGATGTCCTTGCTGTTCTTGATGCGCGAGAGCGTCGCCAAGGTTCGTTGGGCAAGATCCGGCTGGTTTTGATCCGGCCATGTTTCCTTGACCGCGGCGCGCATGACCGCAAGCGATTCGGATTCGTCGTACACGCTGAGCCCGGATTCGTATCCGAGGTCCTGAGCGTGCTGCCGCACCATGCGCAGTGCGAATTTATGGAATGTGCCGATGAAGGGAACTCGTTGCGTCCGGTCTTCAATTCCAAGCAAGGAGAAGACCCTACGTTTCATTTCGTCAGCTGCCTTATTGGTAAACGTCAGGGCGACAATTTCTTCAGGTTTTACTCCGGAAGCTATGAGATAGGCTACTTTATGAGTGAGTGTTTTTGTTTTTCCGGAACCTGCTCCAGCGACGATAAGTACCGGACCCTCTAAAGCTAAAACAGCAGATCTTTGTCTTTCGTTAAGTCCGTCTAAAATATTCTCCACTTTTCCGACCATATTTGGAAAAGTATACCATTAACTACTCTAAAATACTGTTTACTCACACGTTGTGCACAGGATTTTAGAGGGATTATTCTATTTAATTATTCCGGAACCTTTGAAATAATCCTGTTTCTGTGCTATGATAAAGATTGCACAAAACCTTGAGCAAAGAAATTTTCGGCCGGTTCTTGCGCACCATGAATGAAAAGAATGGAAACGCTGTTCTGATGGCAAAAAGGTATTTAGAGGGAATTCGGCTCAATTTAGAGAAAAGGATTGCATACGAAAAATCGCGGTTCATCCGGGCGTTTTTTGTGATTGCCGAGAATATAACGTTCTCCGTTAACGCGGGGTCTGCCCGTTCGTACGTAGTTATGGCGTGCATAACTGCGTTAGTCTTTGGCATAAATGCATTGCATCTGGATCAGGCTGGAATTATCCAGGCGTTGGGTATATCCGGCGGGACCGACCAGCCCGGATACGGAGTTTCCGGCATGGCGCTCAATTCGGTTACCCCTGCTTTTTCGAATCTGTCCGAGGCAGGGGAAACATTTCTTGCCACCTTGTCAGGATGGCAAGAAAGCGTGGCAACCAGCACACAAGCGAACGGACTGACGCAAACCTCGGGGAGCGCGATCTTTTCGTACAATGCCGCGCAGGGGGACACGGTTCAGTCGGTTGCCCAGAAATTCAATATCAGTGAAAATACCGTGCGCTGGGTCAACAATCTGAAGTCGGATGATCTGTCCGTGGGGCAGCATTTGCTGATTCTTCCGCTGTCCGGTGCTCTTCATCGCGTCGCGCAGGGAGAAACCGTAGAAAGCATTGCCGCATTGTATGACAGCACGGCCGATCGCATCAGGACGGCCAATCATCTTTCCGACACGGATACGGTGTATTCCGGGGAGGCGCTTATTGTTCCCGGGGGCGACAGCGCGCTGAATGTATCCCCGGCGCTGGCGACCACAACGCTCACCATGCAGCAGGATATCTTTTTCAAGATACCGACGACGGGATGGAATTGGGGAAAACTTCATGCGGACAACGCGGTTGATATCGCCAATGCGTGCGGCACGCCGGTATACGCTTCCGCGCAGGGTTTCGTGACGCAAGCGCAGTCGGACGGATGGAACAACGGATACGGATCGTATGTGGCGATCGATCACGGCAATGGCATTGAAACGGTGTACGCGCACCTGTCCGCGGTGTTCGTTTCGTCGGGTGCGTTCGTGCACAGCGGCGATATGATCGGTACGACCGGTTCGACCGGCAGGGTTGACGGCATCAGCGGTTGCCACTTGCATTTTGAAGTGCATGGCGCTCCCAATCCGTTTGCACGGCAATAACGAACAACGGGTATATGGTTTTCTTCGCGCGCGGCGCGTTTTTTTATTTTGCGTTGCGGTATTGGAGCGCTTCGGCAATGTGTTCGGGCAGGATGTGTTTTGAATCTGCGCAATCGGCGATCGTGCGACTGACGCGCAAAATCCGATGGAGTGACCGGGGTGAAAGCACGAATGCGCGTTCGGCTCGTTCAAGCAACGCCTGTCCCTGTTTGTCCAGTCCGCAATGCGCCCTGATAAGCGCGGGCGTCATTTCGCTGTTCGAGAAAATATGCTCATGCGCGAAACGCGCTTCTTGCACGGCGCGCGCACGGATCACGCGTTCGCGGATACGCGAAGATGTCGTGCGGTCTGGCTGTGCCGAAAGTTCTTTGAACGGAATGCGGGGAACCGAAACGAACACGTCGATCCGATCCAAGAGCGGACCAGATATCTTTTGTTGGTAGCGCATGATTTGGGCCATGGAACAGGAACAGGCATGGCGCGGATCCCCATACCATCCGCATGGGCACGGATTCATGGCCGCAATAAGCATGAACCGCGCGGGGAACCACGCGCTTCGTTTCGCGCGGGCAACCATGATGCGTCCGTCTTCAAGCGGTTGACGCAGGCTTTCCAATGAGGCGCGTGAAAACTCGGGAAACTCGTCCAAAAACAGCACGCCGCGGTGCGCAAGGCTGACCTCGCCGGGTTTCGGGTTTTGTCCGCCGCCGACCAGCGATACCAGCGACGCGCTATGGTGCGGCGCGCGGAACGGCCGCATGCGCATGATCGGACGTGCGTCATCCAGAAGTCCGCTCACGCTGTAAATTTTCGTTATCTCCATTGCTTCGCTGTCCGTGAGCGGAGGAAGAATGGATGCCAGGGCCTGGGCGAGCAAGGTTTTGCCCGTGCCCGGGGATCCGGATAGGAGCATGTTGTGTCCTCCGGCAGCGACGACCTCCAGCGCCCGTTTCGCGCTTTCCAGTCCCGCGATTTCCGAAAAGTCTATTCCGCCGGGGTCGTTGGATGGCGTTGTTTCTTTGGCAAGTGGTTCGATCGTCTTGGCGTTTTCAAGATGCATGATGCATTGCTGGAGAGTCGTTACGGGAATGATGCGAAGTTGATCGGCGAAAAATCGCGCCTCGTTTTTATTCTGTTCGGGAATAATGATGGTCGTGAACCCGTGAGCCAAAGCCATATCCGCGATAGGCAGGACCCCGGAGATTTTGCGGACTCCGCCGTCCAAGGCAAGCTCGCCGACAAAAAGCGTCCTGCGGATGTTCTGCACGGCGATTTGGTTGCTCGCGATCAAAAAACCTATGGCAATGCCCAGGTCGTAGCCGGTTCCTTCTTTTTTGAAATCCGCCGGCGCGAGGTTGACGATGACTTTTTTATTCAAACTGAGCGGCGATTGGAGGCCGCTGTTTTTCAGACACAGTCCGATGCGCTCCTTGGACTCGTCAATAGCCTTGTCTGCGAGCCCGATGATGTGGAATGCGTGAATGCCGGAAGATACGTCCACTTCCGTTTCAATGGGAATCGCCTCGATGCCGATGGTTGCCGCTGAAAAAGTTTTTGCCGGCACGCACGGATATTAATAATGGGGCGCGTGGTCGATGCACGTTGTCGCAGCTGGGTTGACCTCAAGCCGCTTGGGTGGTATGGGGGTGTGACACACTTCGCATGATCCGTATGCGTCCGTGTCGATGAGGGAGAGCGCATGATCGATTTCCTCGATTCTGCGTTCGAGCATGTGTTCCAACGTTTTGCGCTTTTCGAATTCCGTCACCTGCTCGGCTTGATCCTCGGGGGCGATTTCCTGCTGCCCCTCTTCCATGACGGAATCATGGCCGCCCGGCGCGGTTTTGTTGTCGCGCGTGAATGCGTGAAGATCCTGCTCGAGTTTTGCGCGTTCCTGCGCGAGCAGCATTTTGTATTTTTCTTTGGTTGCTGGGGAGATCATGAATAGGTATTACGGAAGAAGTTTTGCGACCGTTTCGAACGCTTTTGCGTTCGTAGTGATGATTAAGTAGGAGCGCGTCAGACTGTAGATGAATTGAGATGGTTCACCGTCCTTGGAGACCGGAATCGTGCGGGTGGGCGTGCCGGCGATGAGCGTATCGGAGAACGCGTCACTGGTGCGCGTCACCTGCTGCGCGGGCGCGTACAGATTTTGGAAATCCTGTTCGATGCGCGCGGTTTCCCATCCCTGCATGAACGGCTTGAGGATTCCCTCTTGTCCTGGCTGGGCCGTGAAGACGATTCCCAGTGCCGGCTCATTCGCTTTATACCAGTATGCAAAGAAAAGATAGGGTGCGTCAAGAGACGCTTGAAAACTGGGAAGCGCATTAGGAGCGAAGAGATGGACCAAATCGCGGTCGCTCAGATATGTGTTTTGGGGTTCAGGAAACGAATAGAGTGCGAGCGTACCGGTTGAAGGAATGACGGACGGGAAACTGGCGATGAGCTGGGTAAGAAATGCGGAAGAGCTTGTGCTGGTGACGGTCAATGAGAATCGTTTCACGTTTGCGGGCAAGGATGCGATGCCGATAGAGGGGTCCACGGCGGGCGTAATGCTCGGCGTTTGGGTCGGGATTGGCGTTGGCGTCTGGTGCATGAGTGCGAGTTGCTCTTGGATGCGGGGATAGACGATCCAATAGCCGATGCTGCCAATCACGACGACGCCGATGATTCCCAGGATTCCCCAGAGCCATGCGGGCACCGGCTCTTCGGTGTGCATCGTCAGGTTCGCCGATGCGGTCCGTTGTTCTGGATTTTGTTGGGGCGGGACCGACTGTTGCATGAATTGTTCCAAAGACGTTTTTTGGAACGGTTCGCTTTGTTGCGGCAAATTCATTGTTCGGGGCGGTTCCCGGCTGAGTTCCGGCGGAGCGATGGTAGGAGGGGTAATGGGTTTGGTTTGCTGTTGGGCCTGCTCGGCTGCGATGAAATCCGAAAAA
>JAKALE010000095.1 GCA_021813305.1 bacterium | reverse complement strand
AGATCATGATGCCTGACGGCAAGGTGTTGCAAGGATGCACGTCCCATAATCTTGGACAGAACTTTTCCAAGGCATTCGACTGGACCGTGCTTGATCAAAACGGCCAGAATCTCAACCCGTGGCAGAACAGCTGGGGATTTTCCACGCGTTCCATTGCCGCGGTCATCATGGCGCACGGGGACGACAGCGGGCTCAAATTGCCGCCCATGATCGCTCCGGTCCAAGTCGTGATCGTGCCGATCTACAAAACCGAAACAAAAGATGCGGTGATCGCATACGCAAAAGCCGTCCAAAAGAAGCTCAAAAGCTTGCGCGTGGTGCTCGATGACCGCGAAGGGGAAACTGCGGGATTCAAGTTCAACAAATGGGAGCTCAAGGGTGCGCCGCTGCGCGTGGAAATCGGCGCAAAGGAAGCCGAAACCCAGAGCATAACGTATGCGCGCAGGGATTCTGGTCAAAAAGCGAATGTGAAGCTTGGTGATGCAGTGCGGACATTGAAAAGCGTTTTGAAAAACATGCAGGAGGGCATGCTTGAGCAGCACAGGCGTTTCACCGAAGATCATACGCGCGACGCGCATTCCTATGATGAATTCAAAACGATCATGCAAACGACGCGCGGGTTCATCAAGGCGTTCTGGTGTGAGAGTGCCGTGTGCGAGGAAAAGATAAAACAAGAAACGAAAGCCAGCACACGCTGTCTTCCGTTGGATCAGAAGCCAGAAAAAGGGGTCTGCGTGTATTGCGGAAAATCTGCAAAGCACCGCTGGCTCTTCGCACAGGCCTACTGATTCGTTTTGATTTCTCTTTATCATCGTGCTACACTGGCTCATATATTATGAGGAAATTTTCAGTATCTGACGCATTGTGGGGATTGTTTTCCAAGGATATCGGCATCGATCTTGGCACTGCCAATACGCTTGTGTATGTGAAAGGCAGGGGCATCGTGATCAATGAGCCGTCCGTGGTTGCCATCAATCAGAAGACAAATCAGATCCTTGCGGTCGGCAAGGAAGCGAAGAAAATGGTCGGCAGGACGCCCGGGCATATCGTGGCAACGAGGCCGCTGCGCCACGGCGTGGTTTCCGATTTCGAGGTCACGGAAAAGATGCTCAAATACTTTTTTGACAAAGTGCACGCGGAAGTGTCGCCGTTTTTGCCGCATCGTCCGCGCGTCGTGATCGGCGTTCCGTTGGGCGGAACAGAAGTGGAGCGCAGAGCCGTGGTGCAAGCAGGCAAGAACGCAGGCGCGCGCGCCGTTTACCTTGTCGAAGAGCCGATGGCTGCGGCGATCGGGGCAAAGCTTCCCATCGGAGAGGCGAACGGCACGTTCATCGTTGATATCGGCGGCGGAACTGCGGAGATTGCGGTCATATCGCTGGGCGGCATTGTGATTTCCCGCAGCATACGATACGCGGGAGACAAATTGAATGAGGATATCGTGAATTTCGTCCGCGACGAATTCAAGCTTGCGATCGGGGAACGCACTGCCGAAGAGGTGAAGATCGCAATCGGTTCGGTCAAGGACTCAGGGAAGAGTCAGGACATGGTCATCAAGGGCAGAAACCTGGTGACCGGACTGCCTCAAGAGGCGGTTATTAAAGAGAAGCATGTTCGTGAAGCCATCAGGGATTCGGTTGATACGCTCGTACAGGCGGTTGAAGAAGTTATTAATGAGACGCCGCCGGAATTGGTTGCGGATCTCATGAATCGCGGATTGGTCATGACGGGAGGCGGAAGCATGCTTGGGCTTTTGGCCGAGCACCTGCAGGAGGAAACCGGCGTGCCCGTGAAGGTTGCCGAGGATCCGCTTGCCGCGGTGGTACGGGGCACGAGCATGATTTTGGAGGATCTGGATACCTTATCCGAAGTTCTGGTTGACACGGATTTGGAACAGGCTCCGCGATAAAGACCTATGCATTGCCATGAAGATATCGACACGGACAATCGTTATCTCGGTCCTGTGCGTCTTTGCGATCGCAGGGCTTTTGAGTGTTTCTACCGCAGCGCAATCCGGAATGGGGCTCTATACGGGATTCGCGCTGCAAGCGCCGTTTTCGTGGGTTACGAGTCCGTTCGTCTGGCTTGGTAATTTTTTTCACCGGATCCAAACCGCTGACAAGGACATTGCAGTTTTGCAGCAGCAAAATCAGGCCTTGAGCGAGCAGATCGCGCAATACGAGCAATCCGGCATTGATGCTGCGTTCGTGCGTACCGCACAACAGATTCCCGGAACCGTGCTTGCGCACAATGCGCGCGTCCAGGGATTCGTATTCGGCACCGGCGGATCGAAATTCGTCATAGACGCGGGGACGGACCAGGGAATATCGCAGGATGATTGGGTTGTGATTCCCGGGAAAATCCTCGTGGGGAAAATAGAAAGTGTTCGCCCTCATACGAGCGTCGTGTCTTCGATTTACGGTACCGATCTTAAAATCGCAAGCCTTGCATCAGATCGGACGCCCGGCTTGTTTTCGTTCCAACAAGGACGATTTGTCATGGATTATATCCCGCCGAGCGCCCAGATCGCGACCGGAACATTGGTGCAGACCTCCGGGCAGGATGGTATGTTCGCAAAAGGATTCTTGCTTGGCACGGTCAGATCCGTGCATGCGGTTTCCGATGCATCGGCTCAGGAAGCGCTTATCGATCCTTTGTTCTCCATGGATCA
>JAKALE010000094.1 GCA_021813305.1 bacterium | reverse complement strand
TGCAAAATCCGCAAGTTTCATGGGCCAAGGACTTGTCCGTGCATCCGCTCGTAGTAACCAAAGAAACCCGCATTGCCTTGCCGGTGCCGGAATTCCAGCCACAAACACAGATATTCGCGACCACAACGCCGGCGTTTTGGCAGGAAACCAACGGCTCATCCGTACTTTTCAGCATGGATAACAGACATATCAAACGCCTTGACCTGGTTTCCGGAAACGAAACGGAATTCGCTGACCTTCCGGCATCAACCCCAAACACACAGGACCCGATCGCAAACATCGCCGTTTCGGCAAACGGCGATCAGGCGGTCGTCAAAACGAAATCACGTACGTTGTTCTGGTTCCATGGCTCCTTTTTGAATGCCCAACCCTATCTTGCCACATTCATGAAAAATGAAGGGGCGCAATTCTCCGGCCTTTCGTTTTACTGGCATCCATCCCAGAACCAAACACTGATCGTGCTCACGAGATCATCCGGATACCTGCTTGATACCCAGTCCAACACCTATCGTAAATTCAGCCCGACGAAGGTGCTGGGGCTCGGATCGCCCGGATCAGGGTCTTATTACGTTGCCGCTGACGGATCGGTCATGCCGCTTGCCGCCCAAAATGCTCCGGCAATCGTGTCGCTCGAGCAATGGACGAATACAAACACATTCTGGACGCTTTCCGAACTTCCCAATGACAAGATCTTGGCATACCAGCAAGGCGGCGCGTTGCTGCTTCTTGACGGCGCCGCGCACAGCGTGACCGTGCTCGGATCCCGCGTTGCCCTAATGCGTGTTTCCCCCGACCAAAATCGCGTTGCTTATGCGGACGACAACAATGCCGTATCAGTGACGTTCCTGCGCGACGTGTTCGACGACGTGCAATACGTCAAAGGCCAAACCATCCTGCTTTCCCGCGAAGAAGAACCGGTCGATGCCTTGTTTTTCACCAACGATACCTGGTATGTGGCAGCAGCCGAGCGGCAACGCATCGCCGTCATGGAAATAGACGCGCGCACGCCGATCAACGTATGGCACGTGCAAATTCCCGCACACACTTCCATTCCGTACCTGGATAACGCGTCCTGCCATTGGGCAGACGGAGGAACCCTTGCACACGCAGACTTATTCGCGCATTAATGCGCGATGAATCTCCGGAGCGGACACGACGCGTGACCATGTTCCCGCGCCGGACAAAAATCACGGCCATATTGGATAAGACGCAAAGAAAACCCGCGCCACTGGGAATCCGGAATCAAGCGCATAAGATCCTGCTCGATATCGGCAGGTTTTGTTTTTTCCGTCAGGCCGAACAAGCGCACAAGTCTTGCCACATGCGTGTCCACGACTATGCCCGACGGCTTTTTACTCAATTCATTGATCACGACATTCGCTGTTTTTCTGCCAACGCCGGGCAAAGCGACGAGCGCGCCCATTGTCAGCGGCACGTTGCCTTGATGATTCATTTCAACCGCCCGGGCCGCGGCGACAATATGCTGCGCCTTCGTTCTGTAATAATTGACCCCGCTGATATGCCGCCCGATCACTGCAGGCGATGATTTTGCCGTCACCGCCGCATTGGGATATGCGCGAAACAACCCCGGCGTGATCCGATTCACAGTTTTATCCAAAGTCTGCGCCGACAAAATGGTCGCCGTCAAAAGCTGCCAGGGAGTTTTGTATGCAAGCGCGGTGCTGATTCTCGGATACAATGCGCAAAGCGCCTTGTTCAGGCGCTTTGCGCGAAAGGAAACATTCCTATTCGATTTCATTGTTTACTGAAGCACCACATTGATGGCGTACGGCAGCTGCGCTCCGGTCGAAACTGCATACCCGGTAAGCGTAAACGACCGAGAAGCGGTGAACTCCATGGTCTTGGAAGTTCCTGGAGCTATAGTGCCGGACGAAATGACTGGGCTGGTGAACCGCAAACCTTGCGGATCGACATTATCGGGCATGACATTGATTGTCAGACGCACCACCATGCCGGAAACAACCGGGACTCTTGTCTCGCCCGCGCCGCTGTTGTCCACGTCAATGGAAACCAAACGCATGCGCGCTTGCGGGGTGCCGCTTGCCTCGGGAGTTGCGCTCGGAGTATCGCCAGGAGACGGACTGCGGAATACGGACGGAGACGCGACCACCATGGTTTGGGTCGGCGTCGGAGACGCGGAACTGTTCTTTTTCATTTTCTGCGCGGCATTGTAAAACGCCCAGCCGAACAAAATAAGCAACAGAATGAGAAATATGCCGAATAGCTTTTGTAACATGCAAAAGAAATAACGTTTATGTTCTATTATTATACCACATTTTCATCGATTTCTCCAGTGTCGCGCGTCCATTGTTTCCTTCTCACTATTCCATTCCGTTCCGTTATTCTTGAAGGTAGTTTTCGGAATCCTGGCAAACTTGTTCTATCATATTTCATAAGTGCAGGCACTGCTGTTTAAATCGTAGCGAAGGATATTCTGAAATAAAGAAGTTTTACAAGCGAAAATCGCTGACTATATATGCAGCGTAATTTTCGCGAAGTAAAACGACTGGTATTTCGAATGTCCGAAGCGTCAGACGAAAAACAGCAATGTCTGCAACACTCTCTACCGCTTTCCCCATTGCGGCGCTTTGCGTGCGCGCTTAAGGCCGAACTTCTTGCGCTCTTTCTCGCGCTCGTCGCGGGTCAGATATCCTTCATGTTTGAGCTGCAACCGATTGTCAATAC
>JAKALE010000093.1 GCA_021813305.1 bacterium | reverse complement strand
CGGCTCCTCCGGTGGGTCCTGCTTTGGGCCAGCACGGCATCAATATTGCGTTGTTCGTGACGCAGTTTAATGAAGGCACCAAAAACCGCATGGGTGAAATCGTGCCGGTTGAAATTACAGTGTACGAAGATCGCAGTTTCACGCTTGAATTCAAAACCCCGCCTGCATCAGACCTTCTGCGCAAAGCAGCAGGGGCAGAGAAGGGATCAGGCGTTCCCAACAAGAACAAGGCGGGTACAATCACCCAAAAGCAGCTGACCGAAATCGCGGAGAAGAAAATGGGAGACCTCAACGCAAACGACGTGGAAGCTGCCAAGAAGACCATCGCGGGCACTGCGCGCTCGATGGGCATCGACGTGGAGAAATAAGGTAATTATCGAAACATTGCAAAACGCCGCGCATGCGCGGCGTTTTGCAATGCTGGCGACATAATCCAGAATAAACAGGACCAGCTTGGCAAGAGCTGGTCTAGGATACGCGGATTAAGATATGGCGTTCGGCATATTGCATGGTTTTCCGGAAAACCGTGCAATTGCGGATCGCTTGAAAGAACGGGGTCGCGCTCCTGCGTGGGGCTCGCGAATTATTAGCTCCGTCACCAGATCATCTTATCGACCGGGCGAGAGGGATTGTTTTTTACCGATCACTCCCCAGGTATTCTCTGCATCCCCATGCGAGTTCATAGGCGGCATTTGTTTTGTTTCTGCCAATGTCGCTATGGCCGGCGGTAGCACATTTACAATAACATTGATTCTTTGGATTAGAAACGCCCCGTATTGTCGGAGCGTTATTTACAAGACGGTTCCTTCTGTTGCCGCCTTCGGAGCTTGGAAGGAACTTCGCTTTTAACGTATGCGTCACCCGATATGCTCGGGGTGGGCAGAGGTTCCGTATCGTGGTAACTTCGGTCATTTTCTTTCCGGCGCCCATTTGTATCCATGATGGTCGTCTCGAGGATTTAATCCATGGCATTAAATCCTTTCGTCCAGGGTCTTGGCTATGATAGTATTTTTGCCGTTCCGAAAAATCAAGACAGTATACACCATTATGCTTTTATTGGAAACTAAAAACTACGCATCCTCCGAAGCGTAGTTTTTACATTTTCGTTTTTCGGCGCGATCGCCGTGCGCCGATTTTCTCTATTTTTTGCTTTGATCGTTCCGCTTGTTCGATTAGGGTAAGCAAGTGGTCTTTGGTTCGGGATTCATGAGGAAGGTCGCGGAGTATCTCTTGGACGTGTGCGTCAATGTCCAATTGATCGTGTCTGGCATTCCTAATTTCACCCCGTACGATCGGATAGAACACGGCGCGTCCATTTCCGATTTTCACCTTCAGGAAACTGATTTCCCTTGCGCGTCGTTTCCTACGGACCAAAACAGAATCCCCATCGATTCTCTTCAGCCAAATTTGGGTTTGAGCGTTGAAGCGTTTCCGCTCAATGATCCTGCGGCCACTCGATCCGGAGATGAAATTCACTACCGAGCACCGTCGTTTCCATTCGGTTGCGTCAAAGGAATCGGAAAACGCTTGTTGAAGCGCTTCCAGTTTCCAATCTTCCATTCATGCCTCCTTTCCTTTTGCCCATGGTAGCACGGATTTGCCAGGAGGCAAAAAATATGGTATTCCATTGCAACTCACCTGAAAGGAGGATTGAGTCATGGACAAGAAGGCGGAAAAAACCGTCTCAATGCGTACTGCGGAGAACCTGGCGCGGTTCTTCCTGCGACATCCACTTGTTGCTGCCGTGTATCTGTTTGGGAGCACAGCAATGTGGGATGACGGCGACGATATCGACCTGATCCTTGAAACAACGAATACGGCACTTGCTTTACGCTTCCTCCAAGGTTTGAACCGAGCTGTCGAACTTATGGAAGACGTCCGGCTGGCACATCTGGAAGCAGGGGTTCGTTTGCAGAAAGAAGAATATGGAATCCTGAAATCAGTAAGACAGGGTATGATATTCAGCTTGCTCCGATGGAATATCTGGAAAAGAGAATGCAACGAGCTTTGCTGGAATGGAAAGTTCCGAGAATGGGATGCCTGTTTTGCCAAGAAACCCGTGCGGGCGCACGAAGCATCTTTGCTTGAGCAGCAAAATTTTCGGCCGCTTGATGTATTCTTATTTCCGGTTGGGTGGCAAACCGACAAAACCGTGCGTTCGCAACTGCCCAGTTTTGCGAGTAGGCGGTTGTGGTCGCAGTTTCCGTTTCACACAGTGCTTTGCTGGCAGGCACGGGCATACAACCGACAAACAGGAGTATTTGATCAGCGTATTCCCGCAATTACTGAAGAGGAAGCGCAGTATCTTCGTGCCAGGAGATACGCAAAAATGGTTTGGACAAAGGAGAGAAAAAAAGAAAAGTTCGAATAAAATGCGGCGGCCGAAATGACCGCCGCATTGCGCGCCATGCTATGATGGATGCATGCGTTTTCCGCATTTTCTTTCTCAGGCGATTGAGAAGATCAGAATGAACAAGGTCATCCGCGTGCTTATCATTTCGGATTTTTTCATCTGGTCGGGGTTCGGGCTTTTGGGTCCGGTGTTCGCGGTATTCATCACTGAACAAATCCATGGCGGCGAGCTTGAGGTGATCGGATTCGCGTCGTCCATTTACCTTATCTGCAAATCAGTGCTTCAAATCCCGATCGCGCGGTTTTTGGACATGCGCAAAGGAGAATGGGACGATTTCTGGGTCATGGTGGCGGGATCGTTTGCGATGTCCATTATCCCGTTTTTATACCTTGGCATTACCAAGCCTTGGGAGCTCTATGCC
>JAKALE010000092.1 GCA_021813305.1 bacterium | reverse complement strand
TTTATTTTGAGCCAGCAGAGGGATTCGAACCCCCGACCCACTGTTTACAAAACAGTTGCTCTACCTCTGAGCTATGCTGGCACCGATGCGCGCAATACGCACGTATTATACCAAATTCGAATCTTCCGGCTTGCCCGATTCCTCTTGATTTTCTTCCGGGAGGGACGGCAATTGCTCCTGCGCGGATTGTTCGCTGGCAGCCGGAACAGCCGGCCTGATCATAGGCACATCCCCGCCCTCTTCGGTTTTAACGATCAGCATTTCCAAAAGCGCGAGTACGCGCCCATCAGTGGGATTTTTCTGCCAGCACAAAATCAGGACCCTGCGCGCTTCGGACACGTGGTTCCGGTCCAGATACCAGCGCACGAGATTCAGCCACTGCTCAATCGGTTCCTTGCGCCTGCGCTTGAGCGACAGTTCCTCCTTGATCGGATCATCCAAATCGATAACCGGGACGTTACCGAACAATTCTTCGATTTTCTTTTCCACAAGCATTTTGTGCACGGAAAACCAATACTGGTTGTCGTCAAAACGCTCGCGGTTACGGGCATTCTTCACCCATTCCAGGCGTGCGGTCACCCAATTCTCTACCTTGAAGTTGACGATGCGTATGCTCCGGAAGGCCTTTTCCAAAGACGTCCACATCGCCTGTTCGATGATTTGCGCATTCAAACGGGGATGAACCGCGGCTTGATACCACGATCGAACGCTTTTCACGATCGCGGCGTCGTTGATGACGCGGTTCACATCCTCGTCGGAAAGCGACCGCGATTTGCGTATCAAAATAAACAAAACGCCCCCGAATCCGAGGAGCACCAAAATATCGGGAACGAATTCCCAGATCATATGGAATAACGAGTAAAGGCTTTGATCTTGATGTTCTCTCCGATCTTTCCGACTGCGACGTCGATCGCATCCTTGACGGTTTTGGTTTCATCGCGGATAAACGGCTGTTCCAGAAGGCACATTTCCTTGAAAAAAGTTTTCACCTTTCCTTCCAGCGCCTTTTCAACCACGTCGCCTTTCTTGCCCTGGCTGACAAATTCCTGTTTCCACTCGGTTTTTTTCTGTTCAAGCATGTCCTGCGGGACATCCTGGGAAGAAATCCAGCGAGGGCTTGAAGCCGCTATCTGAAGGCACAAATCGTGCGACAGTTTCGCGAATTCGTCGTTGCGGCCCACAAAATCGGTCTCGCAGCGCAAATCAAGCAATACGCCGACCTGTTTGCCGTTATGGATATACGAATCGATAATGCCGGCTTCGGCGCTCCGGGACGCCTTGTCGGCGGCTTTTGCCTGGCCGCGCTTTTGAATGAGCTTGAGCGCCTCGGCATAATTGCCCGCGGCCTGCTCCAGCGCTTCCTTGCAATGCGCGATAGACGCAAGCGTTTCGTCGCGCAATTTCTTGATTTCATCAAGGCTCGCTTTGTACATTGCTTTAAAAAACTAATCCTCTTCCGCGCGCGCTATGCAGTGCGGCTTTTCTCGCCCGCGCGATGTTCCTTGACCGCTGCGCGGCGCTTGGGCTCTTTTTCCTCTTTGGTTTCTTCCTGCCCCGGATGCACCGACATCTTTTCTGCGGTGCGATACGTATCGTATATCTGCTTAACCTTTCCCATCACGAATTCGACGCTCCTGCGGCTCGTATCGTTGAGCACGACCGGATAAGCTGCTTTGTCCGGATTGTCCTCAAGGCCAAACACGCCGATGACCGGAACATTTTTTCGTTCGGCTTCCTGCAGGGCAACGCGGTGACGCTTGCCACAGAATACGAACAACGCATCGGGCAATGCGCTCATTCCAACCAGGCCGTCGAACTTCTCGCGGATATCCTGGATTTCATGCATGATATCGCCCTGTTCTTTTTTCGTGTATTTCTGGAATTCAGGCGCCGTGGTCTTTTCTTCAAGTTCCTTAAGGTGCGCCAAACGCTGTTTGAAAGTCTGGAAATTGGTCAAGGTGCCGCCGAGCCACCGCGTGGTCATGTACGGCGCATTGATTTCCTTGGCAAAACGGGCCAGAGGCTCCCTGCCGGCGGGCTGCGTCGACAGAAACATCACGGTTTTACCCTCGGAAACAAGCTTTTTCAGGAATTCGAACGCCTTGTTCCACAAATCAAGGCCTTTTTCCAAATTGATGATGGCAAGTTCGCCCTTGTACGTAAACACGTATTTTTTCATCTTGGGATACACAAACGAGCGCTTGCCGCCCCACTGCAAACCCTGATCGAACATTTCCTGCGCGAGCGCATCCTTGGGTGAATCCGCCCCTGCATTGTATACAGCTGACATATCCATAGCACAGCCAGTATAACGTAAAACCCGTTAAAATGCAAACCCGCCGCCTTGTTTAAAAAGAAAATAGACGCCGGTCAGGCGTCTATTTTATCTTGTCTGCCGTTCTGCTACGCCGTGCCATCCTTCCAGCGCCATGGATACGGCTTCAGAATCGAGGCAATACGTTGTTCAAAATCTGGATTGAGCAATAAGAACGTCGGCGCATAACGTTCGGCGGCTTCAAGCGGCACAAGAATAAACTCCCCTTCTTCAAACGGAGACTCATCTTCGTCACAGAGCCGGCGACCCTCATCCGCTTCGCACGCGATTTGAAACTCGACATCCCGCCACAACTCTTCGTCGCTTTGCCTCAATCCGGCTTCGTTGCGCGCCCAACTCGCATGCTGGTTAAAAACTACCCGGAGCGCATCTTCCGGAAGCATGCGCCGCAAATTCCGCAACACGCACGCATTCGGTTCTTGTCTGCCCTGCAGCACGTC
>JAKALE010000003.1 GCA_021813305.1 bacterium | reverse complement strand
CCGCCGACAAGGTATGCCTCAAAACCCGCTTTGCCAAGCGCGGCGCCGATATCTGAAACGTATTGAGGAATCTTGTTTTTCATACGAAAAATATTGTGCTCCCGGGAGGATTCGAACCTCCAACGTCAGTTCCGAAGACTGATGTGATATCCATTTCACTACGGGAGCATGCTTCCATACTACCCAATTTGACGCTTCCCCGCAACCGAAAAACAGTATGTTAAAATTGCTTTAGTCGTTAGCTCCGACGCTAGGGTCGGAGTCCCGATTTTACGTCGGGATCATTAGTCTTTAAGCAAAAATTATATGTTCGACAATCACGTATACAACGTCATGCAGCAGCTTACCGAAGAGCATAAAAGCTTATGGCGCATCCAAAAAATGTACAAAAAAGATGCAAAATCCTGCAAAGCATGCAAAGCCATGTGGACCAAGATGGAAAAACAGAAGCACGCTCAGATCGCAGAACTCCAGGCAGTGCTCAAGCACCACATGAAGTAAAACAAGCTTTGTTATGCAAAACGCGCCTTCAGGCGCGTTTTGCATTTATTCATATCGCAACGCTTCAATGGGCTGTTTTTGCGCTGCCTGGCGCGCGGGATACAAACCGAATGCAAGCCCCACGCCGCCGGACACGACGATGCCAATAACAACTCCCCCAACGGAAAACGAGAATGGCCACTGCTGCTGCAAAGCGCTAGTGAGCACCACGGATACGAGCAAAGACAAACTGCCGCCGATCACGACTCCGATCAAACCGCCGGTGCCGGTGAGAAGCACGGCTTCGGCCAAAAACTGGTTCAGAATATCTTTGTTGGTCGCGCCCAGCGCCTTGCGAAGCCCTATTTCTTTGGTGCGTTCGGTCACTGACACAAGCATGATGTTCATGATGCCCACGCCGCCCACAACCAACGAAATCGCGGCAACCGCTGTCAGGAACATAGTGAGCACCGATGTAATGGTTCCCAACGTTTTGACCAAGTCGGCCTGGGTTTCGATGCTGAAATCATCCTTCGTAGGATCGGTAATGCCGTGCGACGCGCGCAAGGTATTGGTGATGTCCACCACGGTTTGCTGAATGTTCGCTTCGCTGTCCGCTTCAACAACCAAACGGTTGAAATATTTGATCCCGAACAAATAGTCCTGTGCCGTGGTATAGGGCACGACCACGGTTTCGTCGAAATTGAAAAACGACACTTGGCCCTTTTTGGGCATAACCCCGACCACGCGGAAATTGCGGTTTTTGATCTTCACGATTTGTCCGATCGGATCGGACGCTCCGAACAGCTCGTCGCGGACTTTGGATCCGATGACTGCGACCTGCGCACGGCTCAACACGTCGTCATTAGTGAAGAACGTGCCTCCGGACAAGGACAAATTGAAGATAGTCTGAATATAATCCGATGCGCCGAAAATCGTCGGCCGGTACGTGTTGCCCTGATACGACACCGCGTCGGAACCGAACACAATCGGCATGATCTGCGCGATGTGAGGCGCGTTCGCTTGGCGTTCCAAGGCATCCAGATCCTTTTGTTTCAGGGAATCGCTTAACGTCTGCGCAAAATCGGACGGGCCTTTCGCTTGCCTTCCCGGAAGCACGATAATGGTTTTTGACCCCATGCCCTGAATCTGGCTCAGGATAAGATCCTGCGCGCCCGCACCGATCGACTGGATCAGAATAATCGCCGTAATGCCGATCACGATACCCAGGATCGTCAAAGCCGAGCGCATGCGGTTCGTGCGCAAACCCTCCATGGCGGTTCGCAAAACGTGGCGCGGGTTCATGAATGTTCGTGATGCATAGGTTCATCCGACTCGATCTGGCCGTCTTTGAGCACAATAATGCGCCGGGCATACTCGGCGATATGCCGGTCGTGCGTAATAAGCACCACGGTGTGTCCGGCTTTTTCATTCAACGATTTGAGCAATTCGATCACTACGGTGCCGGATTTTGAATCAAGGTTCCCGGTCGGCTCGTCCGCAAAAATAATCTGGGGATTGTTCACGAGCGCCCGGGCAATGGCTGCACGCTGTTTCTCGCCGCCGGAAAGCTGCACGGCGGCATGATGCGCGCGGTGCGCGATGCCGACCGCCTCGATCGCCTTCAAAGCCGCCGCATCCCATTCGGATTCGTTCATGCGCGAATACAAAAGCGGCAGTTTTACGTTTTCCAAAACCGACAAGCGCGGAAGCAGATTGAATGCCTGGAACACGAATCCGATTTCCTGGTTGCGCAGATGCGCAATCGTGTCTTCGGCGAAATCATCCGGATGGAACACTCTGCCGTTGAATTTGTATGCGCCATGCGTTTGACGATCCAAAAATCCGAGAATGTGCAAAAGCGTTGATTTGCCGGATCCGGACGGGCCCATGATGGCGACGAATTCCCCCTTGTCGATGGAAAACGAAACACTGCGCAACGCCTGCGTTTTCACGTCGTCGTCTTGATATGTCTTGCTTATATTTTCAAGCTCGAGGAGCGCCACACGATTACTGGCTGAGTGAGGGCACCACCACCGTGTCGCCTTCGCTCAAACCTGAAACTATTTCCACGTTGCCGTCCGATCCGCGCAATCCGATTTGTATCTGCGTCTGGCGCGGATTTCCGTTCTGCCCGGGCACTTGCACGTATTGATTCTGCCCTTGCTGGATCAGAACGCGTTGCGGCAGGATCAAAACGCCATCGTGTTCCGCGGTACTGATTGTGATATTTGCCGTCATGCCGGAACGGATGCGCTGATCCGCTTGATCGAAATCCAACGTTGTTTTGTACGTAGGCACGCCTTCCACGATTGTTTCCCCGGGATCAACGCTCACGACATGCGCCTTGAACACCGCGTCGGGACCGTACGCATCCAGCGTGATATCCGCATGATCTCCCACGGCGACCTTGGCGATGTCGACCTCGGGAATATCCGCGTCAATTTCGAATTGACCGTTTGAAATGACGCCGATCAACTGCTGATTGACCGCAACCACCTCCCCGATTTTGGCGTCCTGTTTGGTAACGACGCCGTCGAATGGCGCACGGATGCTCATATTATTGATCTGTACTTGAATGCTCTGCGCATTCGCTTTTGCCTGGTCGACGAGCGCCTGTTGCGCGTCGATTTGGGACTGCGTACTGCCGGCCTTCGCAAGATCGAGTTGGCTTTGCGTGACCGCAAGGTTCGCGCCGGCGGTTTTCCACGCATCCTCGGCGCCGTACACGCTCGTGATCGCGGCGTTCACTTCCGTACGCGCCGCGGAAATGGCGGTTTTCCAGGACGTAATCGTTGTCTGCGACAACGTGCCATTGGCAGTCAAGGCGTTCACGGCGAGCGCGGCCCCGTCAAGCAATGTTTTTGCGTCGGAAAGATTTTGCTCCGCGGCGTGCAGATATCCGGTAAGATCACTGGAAATGCTCAAAGAAACAAGTGATGCATTCCACGAAGTCAATGTTTGTTCCATAGAAACACGCTGCGCCGTAATGGACGCCTGTAATGTCGGATCGGACATCAAAAATACCACTTGCGGCGTAGACGAACGCGGATTTGCAAAAATCTGATCAAGGTCATTGCGTACCGCGTCGTCAGTCGACGTATAGGCTCCCTGAATCGCATTCACGACGCTTTTTTGCGATTCGGTCAGAGTAACCTGGGCGCTCTGCACCTTCGCTTCGTCGACCGCAATCTCCTCGGGACGCGTGCCTTGCTGCAAGCTCTCAAGATTGGCTTGCTGTGAAGCAAGCGACGCTTCGGCCTGCGCAAGCTGCGCATCGAGTTCAGACGTATCAAGGCTCGCGATCAATTCCCCTTCCCGCACGGTCATGCCCACATCCTTATACAGACGCGTGACGGTTCCCGCTCGGGCAAACCCGAGATCAACTTCCTTTACCGGCGTCACCGATCCCGTGGTGCTCACCTGCTGCACGACGTTTCCGCGCGCAACCCGTACGGTTTCGTATGCAGGATGCTGCCGGAATTTCGCGGCAACACCCAGGGAAATCAAAATCATAAGCGCCGCGGCGACGCCGACCAAAAGCTTCTGTTTTTTGACAAATGAGATGATGCCCCGTGCCATATGCGTGCGTGATACCCCGCGAAAACGCGAAGTTGATTATTCTTTTTCGATTTTGAGCTTGCGGGAACGCGTTTTTTCCACGCGCGGAATCTTGACCGTCAGCACTCCGTTTTTCATGGTCGCCTGCGCCTTATCCACGTCAACGTCCCCCAACGGCAGGCGGATGGTTTTTGAAAATGCGCCCCAATAGCATTCCTGGGAGAAAAAATCTTTGTCTTCGACGGTTTCTTCCTGCTCCCGTTTCCCGCGGATGGAAACCATGTCGCCGATAATCTGCACGTCTACGTCTTCGTCCTTCACGCCGGCGATAGGCGAACGGATCACGATATGCGTCGGCGTCTGGTACACATCAACTGCAAGCTCCCCTTCGAGTTCGGAAGACGGAAACAATTCAGATTCGTTTGAAGATGTGCGTGCCATAGGAAAATAAAACGAGTGAATTTGTCTTTCTAGTATAGCGCATCGTACGCATGGAACAAGTCCTTGGTTATGTGCGTTTTTCCGGGTAATAAACAGTCAAAGAGGGTCGTGCGCTCAGTTGCTTGAGCAGTTCGAGGTCACGAAGAAAAACAATTCCGACCACAAACAAAAACGCCAAGGAAACGATATACGCAACCGGGCCCAATGTAAGCATGATGGTATTGAACAGGCCGTGAATGAGCACTGCGCTTGCGATGCCGATGGCAAGAAATTTGAGATGCGCATGCGCAAGGATGCCCCGCGCCCAGAAATACCCAATGATGCCGGACGCCATAAGATGGAGGAAATTCGCCCCGATGAACCGGAACATGACCGTGCGCAGCACGTCAACCGCGGAGGCATCGGCCGGCAAGAGCGCATTTCCGATGATCAGCACATTTTCGACAAACGCGAATCCCAATGCCGTCACGATCATGTAGATCATGGCGTCGATCGGTTCGTCGAAAGCCGGGGAACGCGCAACCACAAAACGCACGAGCAGAAACTTCACGCTTTCTTCGACCAGCGCCACGCCGAAAAACATGTAGAGCGGCGCGTTGTAAATCGCCATGACGTCAAGCCCGGTCGCGCCGTGCACGGCCTGCAAAATCAGATATTCAATGCCCAGCGCGATGCCCGTGCCGCACATGCCGAGAAAAAACGCCAGCGACAAAAGCGGCTGAGGTTCGGGATTGGGATCTTCCCGCAAATAGAGCGCAAGCCAGACGAAATTCGGCACAAAGCTTGCGATCAGGACGAATAACGGCATCATTGCCCTATTATAAACTACCGGCGTTCATCATGCACTCGCTACTTCGCCGAGGGCCATCGGGCAAGTGCCAACAACGGCTCCCGCTCTTTGAACATGCGCTGCCACAATGTTTCGGTCACGAACGGCATGAACGGATGCAACAGCTTCAGAAATGCTTCCAGACCCTCGCGCGCGGCGCGTACGGACACGCTTCCTGTTTTCACGTTTTCGATGACCTCGTCGCAATACCAATGCCAAAACTCGTTATGGCATGCTTCGGCCGCTTGCCCCGGACGCAACTGTTCAAGATTGCGCGAAACGTCCTGTATCACGCTTTCGAGCTTTTCCTGAAACGCCGCATCTCCGACCGCCTGGTCTTTATTGGAAATGTCGATTTTCCCCGAATACAGCTCGACGAACTTCGCCGCATTCCACACTTTGGTCACGAAATTGCGCATGCCGCGGACCTTGTCGTCCCCGACGCTCGAATCGTTGCCTGCCGTAGTACTGATGACCAATGCCATGCGCAATGCGTCGGCGCCGTACTTGTCCACCACCTCCAACGGATTGACCACATTCCCGATGCTCTTGGACATCTTCCTTCCTTGCCCGTCGCGGACCAGGCCGTGCAGATACACATACGCGAACGGCGACTTCCCTGTCAGATATATGCACAACAGCATCATGCGCATGACCCAGCGCGTGAGAATGTCGTACGCGGTTTCCATGACCGTGGTGGGATAAAAATACTTAAAATCGTATATATCATCGGGCGATTTACCATGGTCATCTTTGTTTGCCCATAAGGTTACAGCTGGCCATTGGCCCGATGAAAACCATGTATCGAATGAATCGGTTTCTTGCAAAAACATGCCGTTTGGTTTTGTGCGCGACACCGAAAACCGCGTTTCTTTCGAAGCACGCAAAAACTGGAGCCCTTTTTCGATTTCCTCGAAGCTATGGGACTTGGAAACCTCCTGGTACGGACCCTGGACAAATGTTTTCGCGTTGTCCAAAAATCCGACCACGATGTCTGGGTTTTTCTCCATGTCATACCACGCAGGGATGCGGATGCCCCACACGATCTGGCGCGAAATATTCCAGTCCTTTATGTTTTCGAGCCAATCGCGCAAAATCTTTTCCCTACCGGCGCCCAGCACCACGGTTTCCTTGCTGTCCAACGCCTCAAGCGCCTTGTCCGCGAGCGGCCGCACATTGACAAAAAACTGCGCAAGCGGCAACGGCTCGATCGTTGTATGGCAGCGGTAGCACGCGCCGACATTGTGCTTGTACGCTTCGATTTTTTCGCCCAGGCCCAGTTTTTGCATTTCCTCCATGACCGCGTCGCGGCATGCCGCGACTTTCATGCCCGCAAACCTCCCCGCTTCCTGGGTCATTTTGCCGTCCGTGCCGATCACCTGGATCAGGGCAAGTTTATGCTTCTCCCCTGCCTCGTAGTCGGCTTTGTCATGCGCAGGAGTGATTTTCACCGCGCCGGTTCCGAATTCCATATCAACCATCTCGTCGGCGATGATCGGAATTTCCCGGTTCATAATCGGCAGAAGAACAGTTTTGCCGATAAAGCCAGAAAAACGCTTATCCTTGGGATTCACAGCAACCGCACTGTCTCCCAGCATGGTTTCTGGACGCGTGGTCGCGACTATCACCTCTCCACCGGCCTTGATCGGATATTTCAAATAATACAGTTTGTCCGTGCGCTCTTCGTATTCCACTTCGAGTTCCGAATATCCGGTGCCGCATTTGGTGCAATAGTTGACCAGGCGTTCCCCGCGGTACACCAGGCCGTCTTGGTACAGCTTTTCAAACGTTTCAAGCACCAATGAGACGATGTCATGATCCAAGGTGAACTTGAACCGCGACCAGTCGGCGCTTGCGCCCAATGCTTTCATTTGCGCGATCGCGATGCCGGAATTTTCCTGCACGTAGTCCCAGATCATTTTGTACAAGGTCTCGCGGTCGAAATCGAACCTGCTTTTGCCTTGCTTGGCGAGCTTTTTCTCGAACACGAACTGGGTTTCAATGCCCGCATGATCAGTGCCCGGCAGCCACAACGTCGCATCGCCTTTCATGCGGTGATACCTGATGAAAATGTCCTCCACGGTCACAAACATCGCGTGGCCGATATGCAGCGGATCGTTGGCGTTCGGCGGAGGCATGATGATGGAAAACGGCTTTTTGCCTTTTTCCATGTTCGGGCTGAACGCATGCTGATCTTCCCAAAGTTTGTAGAGTTTTGGTTCCTGGATCTTTGAATCGAATGTTTTGGGGAATTCTGATTCCATACAATGGTGATATTCTTTCAGTTAATAAAAATAGCCCTTACAATTGCGCCAACGCTCGGTTGATGCACTTGTAAGGGCGATTGTTCGCGGTACCACCTTACTTTTGACTTTCGGCGCTCCGATGGATCGACACGCTTTTTGTTCTGTGACGGGAACTTCCCGGAAGGGTCTAGTGTGACGCTTGAAACGTCGGTTCTTCCTTCGGCTCGGCTGTGACGCAGCTTCATCGCCTTTGAAACAGTATAGCCGAAAACCAGCGGAACGCAAGCGAACGCGCGTGCAGTACGCGAGTTTACGATTCACTCACTTTCAAATTCGCCTCGGGCTCCAATGTTTTCCATGAGCTCCGGTCGCCGCGCATATGAGCGATGTAGCCAGCAACTGCGATCATGGCCGCGTTGTCCGTGATATACCCTTTATTCGGGAATAAAATCTTTCCCGAAAATCCTTGTTCTTTGCCCGCAGCTTCGAACGCGGAGCGGATATACGAATTGGCAGCAACCCCGCCGCCGACAATGGCTGTCTTTGCTTTCTCCTTATCCGCACAGCGCAACGTCTTGGCAACCAATACTTTTGCCGCGGCGCGTTCGAATGAGGCGCAAATGTCTTTCCGTATCTGCTCTTGTTTTGCGCTCAAATGTTTTGAATTGAAATCAAGCTTGTTGTCGCGCAGGAAATACAGCATGGCTGTTTTGAGCCCGGAAAAGCTGAAGTCGAAATTCTTCGCATAGATCATGGGCGACGGAAATTCGTACGCGAATGCATTGCCCTCTTGCCCGAGTTTGTCGATAACCGGACCTCCAGGATACCCGAGCCCCAACAGCCGTGCGACTTTATCGAAACATTCCCCCACCGCATCGTCATGCGTCTGGCCGACCTGCGTTGCAGAGCCGTAGTTTTTGAGCACGTACAAATCGGAATGGCCTCCGCTGATGACAAGGCTCACCGCGGGAAATTCGATTTGCGCCCGCGACCACTGTCCCATGGGCGCAAGCAGGTTCGCGTACATATGACCCTCCAAGTGGTTCACGCCCAGCACGGGAATTTTGGAAAAATACGAAAGCGAGCGGGCAAAGGCAACGCCGATGCGCAAAGACGGCATAAGCCCCGGCCCGCGCGTCACCACAATAAGATCAGGATCTTTGTCGATATTCGCCTGCTTCAAGGCGAGCTTGAATACGCGTTCAATGTTCTTGGAATGTTCGCGCGCTGCCAAAAGCGGCACCACGCCGCCGAACGGAGCATGTTTTTTGACCTGGGAAGAAACCACGTTGCCCAAAACCAAAAAACGCGGATTCTTGAGTCCTCCGCGCGCTTGGACAAAACTCACTGCAGTTTCGTCGCAACTGGTTTCAATGCCGCAAATAAGCATACTGCACCATTTTATTGCGTTTTCGTTGTTTTTTCTATATATTTAAATGGTCAATTAACCGGTTATTGGTCATTCGTGATTAGAATAATTAGGTTAATTCTTGCCGGCCTTATCGTCTAGCCTGGTCCAGGACACCGCCCTTTCACGGCGGGAACGCGGGTTCGAATCCCGCTGAGGCTACAACTTGCAAAATACTGTTTTTTATGGTATAATATATAAATGTTCTTTGAAATGTGCTCTACCGCTATATAAGGGCTTATAAAGAACCTTTATATAGCGATAGAGACACTCGCCGGGTGGACCGGGAGAATTCATCTCTGTTGCTAAAGGAGCTCGAAAATGAACCTCTATTTACGAAGTAACTCGAAAGCAGCAGATATGGTAGCCACATCAGTGGCGGTTGCCGGCACACTCGCCATGGCAGTCGTTATTCCTTGCATGTGGATACTCCTTCCAATTTTTGGGAAGGAAACAGCTGCAAATCACCTATTCTGGGCTTGGGTTATCGTCTACGTGTTGGAAGAAATCTTTCCGACAGTAGTATGGATCACCAAACCGAATAGTCTGAGCCTGGCAGAAAAAATCTTGGCCACTTTGGTCGGTGGCTTCCTTGGCGGAACCCCGGTAGCCATTGGAATCTTAGTAGCAAACGTCCTTTTCAAAGAAAAGGATAAGGCAAACTCATAAAGCAAAATCCCGTCGGCAAATGCCGGCGGGATTTGAGTTATTAGAAATATTTCTGTGTAGAACGCTTTTTATATTCCCACCGAGCTGCCGATCAGAAGCCCCTGGATGGACATAACCGAAACCATCAGCGGAAACACGGATAACACGACCAGGATAATCGGCACCAACCACGTATTCATGAAATCATCGATATGCGCTTGGTCGGGATGCGCTGCGCTATAAATCACCGGCACTGCCTGGCCGATTTGATACCCGAACGAACTCGTGCCCATGTCGGACACGAACGAATAGGTCTGGCCGTCTTGTCCTGCAAACTGCACTTGGGCATGATGGAGCACCTGCGGATTGCCGTATTTGTCCGTGCTTGTTTTTTGCACGTCAGCAAGAACCGTTCCCTGCACGCGCACACCCTGGTGCGACAAAAGAAATGCCTGGGTCAAGGAAAAGATTCCGCCAACATACACGCCGGTACCGGCAAGGAAAAAGATGATTGCGGCGAACAACGATGGCCTGCGCATGGATAGCTCGAAATTACGCTAGTATAACACGCCGGACTCGATAGATCAGACTTTGGTATAATACATTGCATATATGGCTTCCAACATTTCCTATCTGCGCATTGCCCGCCCGCAGGACCTCAAAAATCCGGGCGAACGCAGGTTGTTCCGGTTTTTCGAAATGCTGCCCGGCATGCTCGCCTGGGCGACATTCATCCTGATCATCATCGCTTCGCGGTTCTGGCCCGATACCACCGCGGTATGTTTGATTATGTTCATTTTGTTCTGGTTTTTGCGCACGCTTTATTTTTTGATGCATCTGATCGCCGGATACAAAAAAACCCGCTCCAACCAATCCATTGACTGGAAAGCGCGCCTGGAAAACCTTATGTTCCCGCGCAAAACATTGCCCTCGCTTTCCTCATGGCACGATCTCTGGCATCTGGTCATTTTGCCCACGCTCGACGAGCCCTACGAAGTACTGCGCGATTCCATCGAATCGCTGCGCGTGTCAGGGTACCCGACCGAACGTATGATCGTGGTCGCGGCATTCGAAGAACGCGCGGGAAAAGCTGCACATGAGAAAGCGAATCAGCTCGCCAAGGAATTCGGTTCCGCATTCGGCCATTTCCTTACGACGTTCCATCCGGACGCCATTCCGGGAGAGCTCAAAGGCAAGGGCGCCAATGAAGCGTGGGCGGCGCGAAAAGTGAAGGAACTCGTCATTGACCCAAACCGTATTCCCTACGAACACATTATCACCTCGGTGTTCGACTGCGACACGCGCGCGGAACGCCAGTTTTTCCATTGCTTGTCGTACCACTATCTTACCTGCGCAAAACCATTGCGTTCGAGTTTCCAGCCCATTCCGCTCTACACGAACAACATCTGGCATGCGCCGGCGCTCGCCTATGTCCTGTCGTTTTCCGCAACGTTCTGGCAAATGATCCAGCAGGCGCGGCCCGAAATATTGATCACATACTCGTCCCATTCCATGGGATTCAAACCCCTGGTCGAAGTTGGATTCTGGCAAGAAAACGTCGTCTCCGAGGATTCGCGCATTTTCTACCAGTGCCTGTTGCATTTTGACGGCGACTGGCAGGTTGTGCCGCTCAATTTCTTCGTTACTATGGACGCGAACATCGCCCCGGGATTCTGGCAAACCATGGTGAACCAATACAAGCAACAGCGACGATGGGCGTATGGGGCCGAGAACATCCCCTACCTTTTGTTCGGATTCGTGAAAAACAAACGCATCGCGGTGCGTAAAAAAATCGATTACGCGTTCAATATCATCGAAGGATTCCACTCCTGGTCCACGCATTCCATCATCCTGTTCGTGCTCGGATGGCTGCCGATATGGCTCGGATCCAAGGCGTTCACGTTCAGCATATTGTCATACAACCTGCCCCAGATCGCGAGCATGTTCATGAATTTCTCGCTTATCGGCATGCTCGGCTCCATGTACATTTCCGTGGTATTGATGCCGCTTCGGGACAAACCCGTGACCTGGAAAGACAAAATCCTCCTGTCGCTCCGCTGGGTGCTCGGCCCCCTCACGATCCTTATTTCGACCATCCCGTCATTGGACGCCCAAACGCGTTTGATGCTGGGCAAGTACATGGGATTTTGGGTGACTCCGAAAACAAGACACAAATGAACCTAATTATTCTAATTTCTGATATCCAATGACCAAAACTTTGGATATTGGTCATTAATGACTTAGGTCAATTAGAAATTTCGTTATTCCAGGTGCACTTCTTGCCTGAACTCCTGGACCCGCTCCTTGAGGAGCGGAAACTTTTCCAGGTCCGGGTCTTTTCCCAGCACGGAAGCAGCGCACTTTTTCGCAAGCAATATCAAATCCAGGTTTTTGAGCGAATGCATGGCAAGGTCGGGAATGCCCGATTGGCGCGTGCCCAAAAACTCCCCGGGACCACGGTCCGACAAATCCTGCTCGGCGAGCTTGAACCCGTCGAACGTTTTTGCGAATCCTTCCAAGCGCTTATGCGCTGCTGCCGTCTTGGCAGCGGCAAGCAAAAAACAGTACGACTGGTATTCCCCTCTTCCCACCCTGCCGCGAAACTGATGCAATTGCGCCAGGCCGAACGAATCGGCGCCCTCGATCACCATGACCGTGGCATTGGGCACGTCGATGCCGACCTCGATCACCGAAGTCGAAACTAGGATGTCCGTCTT
>JAKALE010000091.1 GCA_021813305.1 bacterium | reverse complement strand
TCTATTTCGACGACTGCTCCAAAATCGAGAATTTTTGTCACGGTCCCCTGAACAATCTCGCCAACGGTGTATTCCTTGATCAGACTCGTGACGATGCCAATCGCCTGTTCGGCGGATTCCTTGGTTTGGGCGGTCACGTATACAGTGCCGTCTTCTTCAATGTCAACCAAGGCGCCGGTTTTCTCGGAAATGCCACGAATTGTTTTGCCGCCCGACCCAATGACTTCACCGATCTTTTCCTTTGGAACCTGCATAGTCATGATGCGCGGCGCATACGCCGAAAGCTCTGTGCGCGGCGCAGGAATGAGTTGTTCCATTTTGTCCAAAATCTGCGCCCGCGCAGTCCGCGCGCGTTCAAGCGCTTCCCGCAAAATGTCGAGCGTGATCCCCTCGACTTTGACGTCCATCTGGATTGCCGTGACACCCATGCGCGTTCCCGCGACTTTGAAATCCATGTCTCCATGATGGTCTTCGGGTCCCTGGATGTCGGTGAGCAGTTTGTATGTTCCGTCTTTTCCGGTCATGAGTCCGATTGAAATGCCCGCGACGTGCCGCGCAATGGGAACGCCTGCATCCATGAGCGCCAGCGACGTGCCGCAAACCGATGCCTGCGATGTGGATCCGTTCGAGGAAAGAATTTCTGTGACCACGCGGATCGTGTACGGAAACTGGTCCTTTGCGGGGATCATCGGGGCGACCGCTTTTTCTGCCAATGCGCCGTGCCCGATTTCCCTTCTGCCCGGGCCGCGGAACGAACCAGTTTCGCCGGTTGAATACGGATTGAAATTGTAATGATGCATGAATCTCCGCTCTTCATTGACTTCCATGCCTTGGATGAACAGGAAATCTCCTGGCCCGCCCAATGTCGCAATGGAAAGCGCATGCGTCATGCCGCGCAAAAACAGTGCTGAGCCGTGCGTGCGAGGCACGGTGCCAACCGCCATGTCCAGTGGTCTGATTTGGTCCAATGCCCGTCCGTCCACGCGCTGAGAGCGTTCGATTGCGTATTCGTGCACAAGGTCGTTGATGAGTTCGTCGACGCGCATCGCGGCAGCCATGCTTTGCGCCTCCAATGCTTTTTCCTTGAGAAACGCACTGAGCATGTCTTTGGTGCTTTGCGATTCGACTTCCCCTTCATGGTGTCCGGCAACGAACAATTCCTGCGCAAGCTGCGCCTTGATCGTTGTTGCGATGAATTGTTCCAATGCGGGGTCGAGTTGCGCCTGAGGCGGAACGAATTTTTCGGTCTTCGGCATCTTGGCGATAATTTCTTCCTGCCATGCGATCAAATCCTTGACGTTCTGGAATGCAAGGTCGTGCATGGCCGCGACATCAGCTTCTTTGGCTTCCTTTGCTCCCAGCTCAATCATGTTGATTTTGTGCTTGGTTCCGCCAATGAAGAGGTCTGCTTCCATGGTGTCGCGATCTTCATAGGACGGCAGGACGACATTCGTTCCGTTTGAGCGTCCCACGCGGATGCCCGCAACCGGTCCGGAAAACGGAACCGCGGAGAGTGACGCAACCAGCGACGCGCCCAAGAGCCCGATGAAATCAGGATCATTTTTTTGATCAATGGAAAGAATAGTAACCACGATTTGCACTTCGCGGCGCATGTTCTGGTCGAACAAGGGACGGATGGTGCGGTCAATGAGTCTGCCGGTGAGGATCGCGTTTTCCGAAGGCCTGGTTTCGCGACGCACATAGCGGGATCCGTAGATTTTGCCCGCGGCGTAATATTTTTCCTGATATTCGACCGTGAGCGGGAAAAAGTCGATGCCCGGGCGGTCTTCTTTGCCCATGACTAAAGTGACCAAGGCCGACGTGTCGCCGTATTGAATCATGCACGATGCGTCTGCGCGCTCCGCGAGTTTGGAGAACGTGACGGTCAGTTTCTGGCCTGCGAAGTCACGCGAAAAAACTTTCTGTTCCATAGAATACTGAATTATTTTTTGATCAAGAAAAGCCGGGGCCGTTCGCCGATGTCAACGAAGATATCCGCCGTCTCTTTTAATTTGCCGTTTGCGCTTTTGCCGAACGCGAAGATTTCGACTTGTTTCCCGTGCGCTTGGAGGTATTCGACCAGGGGCAAGAAATCTCCGTCTCCGGTCATGAGCACGATCGCATCAACGCTTTCCGACATGCGGATTGCGTCAACGGCCATGCCGACATCCCAGTCAGCTTTTTTCGAACCGCCTGCGTAGATGATGAGATCCTTCATGCGCAGTTCAATGCCCAAGTCTGAGAGCGCTTCGAAAAACGCGGACTCGCCCACAGCCGGGCGTTCCGTTTCGATTCCTTCCGATTTGACCACATACGCAAACATGCGTACCGGTTCCCTGTTCGAAAGCGCCTCTTTGATGACATTTCCGAAATTCACGCGCGCTTTGAACAGGTGTTTTGCAGAATGATAGAGATTCTGCACGTCAATGAAGATCGCTACGCGCTGAGCTTTATGTCTGATGGTAACCATACCGTTGGTTATTTTGCCTCGCCGATGAGTTTGGCGATTTTTGAAAAGCGCCTGGGTTCGTTGGTTTTGAGCCAATCCATGAGCCGCTTCCGCTTGATGATCATTTGCAAAAGCCCGCGGCGCGAGGAAACGTCCTTCTTGTGGATTTTCAGGTGCGCAGACAGTTCCTCAATGCGCTTGTTGAGAAGCGAAATCTGTACTTCAGCGGATCCTGTATCAGCCGTATGGCGCTGAGTTTTCTTGATAACTTTTGTTTTTGTGGTTTTAGTAAGCACGATATGAGTATAACACATTAGTTGCGCCAAGGCAAAAGCCGACTAGGCCTGTGTGG
>JAKALE010000002.1 GCA_021813305.1 bacterium | reverse complement strand
CCGTGCGCGAATTGGGCCATGGCAGATTCTTTTTCGTTGGCCTTGAGTTTTCCGTGCAGCAACCCGAGATTCAAATCGGGAAACACGTCGGTTTTCAGGCGCTCATACTCCTTTTTCACCGCTTTGGCGTCCAGTTTCACATACTCGTCGTCAGTCACGTATTCATCCGGTTCCTCGATGCGCGGGCAAATAACGAACGCCTGCCTCCCTTGTTTCACCTGGTCGCGCACAAACGCATACAGCTCTTCTCTGCCCGATTCCTCCACAACCCTGGATTCGATGAGCTTTCTTCCTTTGGGCATTTCTCCGATCGCGGATATGTCCAGATCGCCCCACAATGCCAGAGCGAGCGTGCGGGGAATCGGCGTTGCGGACATGCTCAAAAAGTGAGGAACCAGACCGCTCGACGCATCAAGGAGTTTGGCGCGCTGCCCGATGCCGAACCGGTGCTGTTCGTCAACTACGACCAAACCGACCTTTGCCGGATGCACGGTTTTTTGCAGCACCGCATGCGTGCCGATAAGCGCCACGGGTTTTCCTTGCTCAAGCATGGCATTGAGCGCAGGACGGGAAATCCCCCCTTCCAGATCATCCGTGCGGATGCGCGCTTCCTTGGCAACCAGCAGGGCGCTGGGAATATCGAATACGGAAAATAAGTTCGAGAGTTTTTCAAAATGCTGGCGCGCAAGAATTTCCGTCGGAGCGAGCATAACCGCCTGATACCCCGCCTTGACCGTCAAGGCAACGGCGATCGCGGCCACAATGGTTTTTCCCGATCCGACATCTCCCGAAAGAAGCCGGTTCATGGGATAGGGTTTGGCGATATCTTTGATAATATCCCATGCTGCCTGCTTCTGCGTTTTGGTCAATTCATACGGCAATCGGGCAAGCATTTGTTTGACAAATTCGATATCGGACGGTATCTCGGGCGCGCGCAAATCCTGATTTCTTTTGCGCTGGGACAAAAGCACGGTTTGCAGCAAAAACAGCTCCTCGAACGCAAAACGCTGTTTGGCCGCATCGGCGATTGCGATGCTTTCGGGGAAATGAATCTGCTCAAGAGCAGGACCCAAATCCATGACACCCGCGGCCTTTCGCACGGCGCCGGGCATGAAATCCCTGATGTTTTTTGCCTGATCAAGGAGCGGCTTGACCAGAAACCTGATGCCGCGGGACGTAAGTCCATGCGTTTCGCGATACACCGGCACCAAACCCGCCGCATGCTTGAGATTGGCAAGGGAAACATCGGACAATTGCTCGGCTTGGCGCGACACGACTTCATGCACCGGTCCTTGGAAATTCAAACGGTTGTCTTTCAAGACGACTTTACCGGACAGGGCCACGACGCTTCCTTGAGGAATGTTGCGCGCCAGATACGACTGGCCGAACCACACGACGTTCATAGTTCCAGTATCGTCCGAAACGCGCGCATCGATCACGAACAGGCGCCTGCGGAACGATTTGCGCGTTTTGATCGCATCCACGCGGCACAGCACCGAGTATATGCCGGGTTCCTTGATGTCGGCGATGGTAACGAAGGTCGAAAAATCATCGTAGCGCTTGGGAAAATGCCTGAGCAGATCCCCTGCGGTTCTGATGCCCAATTTTTCCAAACGCCTGACATAGTAGGTTCCGATCCCCTTGAGCAAACCGATCGGGCGCGACAAAAGTTCTTCCATTGATTACAAATCCATTTTCATCCCCCGTTCAAGCCGGACGATTTTCCGCCCGTACAAACGCGGTACGGCGCCATGTCCACATGTTTATGCATGTTTCTTTGTTTTCTCGAGAACGAACAAGCTGTAACGCCCATATATGCCGACCACGAACGTTTCCGACCATGTTTCGGCATGCATGAGCGTTGCATCCAAGGCTGAAAATATCCCGCGCCATTGCGTGTCGGATTGGTACGGATGCGGAAAAAATTCCCAATTCGCAACCATGTCGTTTGCCGCGATCGCCTGGTATTCAAGCCAATTCCGGTACGTATCCTCAATGACGATCACGCGCCGCGCTACGCGCAATGTTTCTTCAAGCACGCGCTTGAAATCGCCGCAATGATGCAGCACATGAAGCAGAAGCGCCGTATCGAACGAACGATCGGAAAACGGCATCGTTGTGCCGTCATAGAGTACCGGGACGATATCCGGATACAAACTCATGTTCTTCACGTCCAACCCTGTTACGGAAAACCCCCTCTCTTGCAAAAACCGCGCATTCGTTCCCGAGCCCAACCCAACATCAAGGATATTCGTGCCGGCAATCCATTTTTCTATCCGCGGCCAAATGCGGACTCGCATTTTTCGCAGCATGACGGCATAGGCGATGCGCGCGGCAAGACCATCCCGATTGCGTTGCGCGGCATGGGTAAACAACGGAATAGGCATATTCCTCGTATTGGAACACGCACTCCCGTATTTTTCAAAACTTACGCGAATCCCGGGAAAAAATCGGTTTTGATCTGATTGTTCGGAATGCCCATGCGCAACAGCATGGTTTCCATGCCCGACACGAATCCGTGCGGGCCCGATACGTAAAACATGCGGCTGCGATAATCGGGAATTTCCTTGGTAATGACGTACGAGTCGATCGGTCCCCGGTATCCGTCCCAATCCGCGGAAATGTTCGGCGCGTCGGTCAAAGTATGGACGATCTTGATGCCCAGTTTCTTGGCCGCTTCGTCGAACACATCCTGATACACGATATCGGCTTTGGTCTTATTGGAAAACACGAGCGTGATGGTCCGCTTTTCGCCGGCATCGCTCAGATGCTTGATCATGCTTCGAAACGGCGTAATGCCGATGCCACCGGCAAGAAACACGAGCTTTTTGTCCTTGTCGCGGGGCAGGACGAAGTCCCCGGCGCGCGATCCCGCCATGATCGCGTCACCGGGATTGAGCGAAAGCATGCGGCGCTTGAACGAACTCGATTTTTCGTAGAATTTGACTCCCAGCTTGACGCGATCTTCCTCGGGAGAGGATGCGATCGTGAAATACCTCCGGTTGCCGCGCGCATCGGGACGGGCATGCCCCAAAGTCCATTCCAGATACTGGCCCGGATTGAATTTCATTTTCTGGTTCGGCGTAAACGAAAACTCGTACGTGTCGAGCGTCAACGGTATTTTTTCCAACAGCGTCAGAACATATTTTTCTTTGGGAGAGACAAGATAGGCAAACAGGTTTCCCAAAAGCAAAGCGATTTCCGGCGTCGGATAAAACGCTCCGATGTGGGTATAGGGCGAAAATAAAACGCCGACCAGCACGCCGTACACAACGCGCAATTCTTTGGTCGGCGGCATGGTCAAGGGTTCGGTCAACATGATGCCGGCAAAAAACAAAATTGGTGACTGCAGCATGACTTTTTGAAGCGTAACCGCAGGGTTGAGACCGCGCGCGAGCGCAGCGACAAGCACCGATGCGAACGCTGCAGCAAAAAAACTCATGGCCAGATCGGTGCGCATCGTCTTCCGGATGACAAGAAATGCGCCGATCAGGGCAAATGGAGCCATAACCGCGGTTCCGATCCACCAGGTCGCGCTCTGGTTAATCGTCAAACTCGTCAGCGCCACGGCGAATGCCGCAGGATTGAAAATGTGTTTTTTGCGTATGGCAAGCATGAACTTGGAAGCCATGGCCCATACGGCAGCCCAGATGAAAAACGGCAAACCGGCAAGAGACAGCAGTTGTCCGGGTTTGACCGGAGCGATGATCAAGGCAAGAATAAGCGCCGTGATATATACGGACTCGACGTTGGCCGGAGCGGAAAACGCGTCCACAAAAACCTTGTTCACGAGAAGGGACACGCCGAGAATGACCCCAACGGAAACCGCAAGATCGATCCAGGTGAACGGAAGTTTGCCGAAATAACTCAATACTCCGGCGATCACCAAAAGACCGATGAGCACATAGAGCACCACGCGGTACATGGTTATTTTGTTCAAAAGATCGTCAACGCGATCGAGAATGAAGCGAACGATGTTCATGCTGGAATTTGCGTATAGGTAGCGAAATGGTTCGTGCCCGTGCTCATGCCGTCTTTGTCGATCATATACCCTTCAAACCCCTCAATCGATCCGATGAATGCGATTCCCTCTCTCCCCATGGCAAAAGCGGCTGTGGCGAACCGGTCGGCTTCGTAAATATTCGGACCGATAACCGTCAAGCTCACAATGTCCGTCATGGGCGCATGTCGGTCGTGCGGATTGTAAACATGCTGCCCCCGGATATACGTCCCCGACGTTGCAACGCCCGCTCCGTCGGGATAGACAACCTGGACGATCTGGGACCGGTTGAACGGATTCTTGATGCCAACCGACCATGGTTTTCCCGAAGCGTTTCTTCCCGACGTCTGGATATCGCCGCCGGCGTCGACGAAAAAATGCTCGTACCCGAACGCCCTCAGCATGGTCGCAGCATGATTGATCGCCCACCCCTTTACAAGACCGGACGGATCCTTGGTACCGTCCATGCGCGCGATGTCGAAAAATCCGCGCGTCAAACGTTTGGTTTCTTCGCAAAGCGTCAATACGGTTTTCATATCTTGGCTGTATGCATCCGGTCCGATCACGCCTCGGTTGATTCTCGATATTTCGCTATCCGGTTTATACGTGCTGAACCTGCGGTCGACCTCGTTAAAGTACGCGAACACATCCGCGACATCCTGGCTCCGGCTGCCGGCATCCACAACCTCGATCGTGATCGGCATGCCCATCATGAATCTCGTTTCGCGCATAGGCTAGTGTGCTTGGTTCAGCGCGCTTGCCAACGATTGGCGGAATGCATAGCTGGAATCAGTTGCACCGGACACGATATCGACGTTGGCATTCTGCGCCTGAATCGCCTCGGCCTTGAGATACGGCATGGCCTGGGTATTGACCTCGATTGAGGTTTGCCGGTCGTTAGGATACTGCAAAAATTGCACGTCCGTGATCTTGCCTCCCTGAATCAGGGCGGAAACCTGAATCGTGCCGTAATACGCATCGGCAGGATCCCCGGTATACGTGCCGTCCCGGTATTGGCCGGTTTGTGCGGGGCGCTGCGTCGGCTGCGGCTGCCGAGTATTGCTTGGGGGCGGCTCGGTCGGAGTCGGCTGGTTGCGCCGGGTTTGCGTGGCAACCGATCCCTGGTTCTGATCCGATCCGGCGTTCGGCTGCACAGTTGGCGCAACGAACACATACTGCGGATTTCTGATAAACGCCACGTAGAGCGTGAAAAACAAGATAGTGACAAGCACTAAGGCATATTTATTCATGAAGGAGAATGATTTTTGGTTACTGGGTCGGGGAAGGCATCATGGGCCTGATCTGGATCGCTTGGGCAGTCACGCTGCCGTCCGCGTTTACCGTCCCCTGTACTATGATATCATCCCCGGACTTAATATCCGCCACCGAGCCGGAAACGCTTTTGGTGACCGCTACGCTCGGATTCACAAACACGATGCGCGAGCTGCCGTCTTGGGACTTTACGGTCACGCTATTCTGATCCACGGCGATCACTTGCCCGCCGGCGAAATTGCCCCCCATACGGATGCCGCGCGTCCCGTTCTGACTGAATTGGAATTGCCTCTGGCCCGGAGCACCGGCTCCGCCCTTTGCCTGATTATATTTTATCCCGCCGTAGAACGCTCCTGCGCCAACGACGACTGCTGTAAGAACAATTGCGATAATGGTATTTTTCATAGGTTTTTGATGAATCGGAGTGAAGTTATTTTATTTTTCAGATCCGCTTACTCGTATCGCAGCGCTTCGATTGGATTGAGGCGCGAAGCGCGCTGAGCCGGATAATATCCAAAGACGATCCCGATCGCTGCCGACACGCCGAATGCCAAGGCGATGGACGGAAGCGAAATGGCTGTTTCAAGAATCCCGAGCCTGGTAATAACGATCGAAACCGCGCACCCCAGAATAATGCCGACCACCCCGCCGGTAAACGTGAGCATCATAGCTTCGATAAGAAACTGAGTGTTGATGTCGCGCTTCTTTGCGCCGATGGCCTTGCGAAGCCCTATTTCCTTAGTGCGCTCCGTCACGGTCGTAAGCATCATGTTCATAATGCCGATGCCGCCCACCACCAGCGAAATCGCCGCGACCGATGCAAGCAGAATCGTAAATGTCTGCGTGACGCTCGAAGCGGTCGCCACAATGTCCTCTTGATTCAAGGTGCTGAAATCGGCGAGCGCGGGATCGCTGATGTGATGACGCTCAAGCAAAAGATTGGTGATCTGCTGCTGCACATCGGCCATGGAACTCTGGTCCTGCGCCTGCACGCTGATCGTAGTCACGTAATCGGATCCAGCAAGCAGGCGTTGCGCCGTGGTCAATGGGACAAAAATCATGTCGTCCTGCGAGCCAAAACCCGACCCTCCCTTGGACTGGGTGATGCCGACGACTTTGAACTCCATGCCGCGAATCCTGATCGTCTGTCCCACGGCGTCAGCCCCGGCCCCGAACAAGTCGTCGCGCGCGGTCGGGCCGAGCACCGCGACTTTCGAGAGGCTCAAAAGATTCTGCTGAGTGATGAATGCCCCCTGATCTATTTGGACATTGCGCACCTGGGGATATGACGGCGTCGCGCCGACGACGCTTGTGTTGGTATTCGTACCCTTCGCCGTTACCTGATACCTTCCGGAAAGCTCGGGCGCAACGGCAACGACCGAAGTCACGTTCTGGGAAATAGCATCGGCATCCTCGGTGGTCAAGGTGCGCGAAGACCCTCTCCCTTGGCTTACCTGGAATCCCGGACCGCGCTGAGCGCCCGGTTCCACAAGCACAAGATTCGAACCGATGGATTGAATCCGCGTTTGGATCGAACTTTGCGCTCCCTGGCCGATCGACACCATGGCGATCACCGAACCGATGCCGATCACGATGCCCAACATCGTGAGCCCGGACCGCACCATGTTCGATGTCAGCGCGGTGTATGTTTCTTGCAGAATGTCAGTTGTTTTCATGATGGATGATTCTTCTCGTATGGGACTTTGAATCGCTGATGATCAGACCGTCCTTAAGATGAATGATACGCTCGGCATGTTCCGCAACGTCCGGCTCATGGGTGATGAGCACAATGGTATGCCCTTGTTCCTTATTCAACTTCTGAAACGTGCCCAGCACAACCTCTCCTGTTTTTGTATCAAGGTTTCCGGTCGGCTCGTCGGCAAGAATAAGCGAAGGATTGTTCACCAGTGCGCGCGCAATGGCGACCCGCTGGATTTGTCCCCCGGACAGCTGATTCGATAAATGCATGAAGTGGGCTTCGTCCAAACCGGACGCCCGAAGCGCCTGGCGCGCCCGACGTTCGCGTTCTTCCGTTCCGGCGCCGGCATAAATCAGCGGCAGCATAACGTTGCGCAGCACGGTCGTGCGCGGCAAGAGGTTGAATGACTGGAACACAAACCCGATCTTGTTGCGCCTGATATCCGCGAGATCGTCATCGCTGAGTTTGGAAACGTCTTTCCCGTCGAGACGGTACGTCCCGCTCGTCGGTGTATCAAGACCCCCGAGAATGTGCATCAACGTCGATTTTCCCGATCCCGACGGCCCCATGATCGCAACGAATTCTCCGTCCGCGATCGAGAAGCTCACGCCTTTCAATGCCTGGAATTTGACGTCGCCGTCGACATACGTCTTGGTGATATCGGTAATCTCGATCATATTAGCCGCCGCCGCCCACCCTAATGAATCCTCCGCCGCCGCCGGGCCTTCCGCCGCCCAAGATACTGGGCGCCTGGGTTCCGGATGACGATTGTCCGGATTGGGTAATCGTGCGCGTCACCACCCAATCTCCTTCTTGAATCCCCGACGTAATTTCAGTCATGGTGTCGTTCGAGAGTCCGGTTTGCACTTGCTGCGCAACCAACGGGTCGGCTGACGTTACGGTCATGGTCGTTTGGGATCCATTGGCAACCGGCTGCGTCGAAAGCATTTGGACATACGACACGGTTCCTTGCGCCTTGACCGCGCCATTCGGGACGATAAGCACGTCCTGCTTCACGTTCGTAATAATGGCCGCATTGACGCTCATCCCCGGCTTGACTCGCTGATCCTGCGTATCGAACTGGATGGTCACATTGTAGGTCACTACGCCCTGGCTTACGGTTCCGATGGAATCGATCTGGGAGACCTGCCCTGCGATCGAAAGCCCGTCCACGGCGTCGAATGTCAGTGTCGCTTTTTGCCCGACTTGGACTTTCGCCGCATCGATTTCATTGAGCGATATGGTTGCGAGTTTCTTCTGCGTGATCATGGTCGCGACGACCGTGCCGGACCCGACCGGATCAGCCACTTGCACCGCCACATTGGCGACAACGCCGTCGAACGGAGCGCGTACGACGTAATTCGCGAGATTCTGCTGGGCATCCAACAATGCGTTCTGTTTTTGCTGAATCGCCAATTGCTCGGCCTGGATATCCAGGTCGGCATTGGACACCGCGTCCGTGTCGCTCTTCAATGTAGTCTGCATGGTTTGCAGATTACTCATATCGGTATTCACCTTGCCGGTGTACGTATTGAGAGTGGCGAGCTGGGTATTGGCCGTGACATTGATCTTCACGTTGTATTTGTTCATCGTATCCTCGTAGAACTGCACGAGATTATTCATGCTTTTCACCGATTCGGCGATATCCTGCGCCGTCGTATATGTGTCATTGAGCAACGTCGCCACGGTCGAGGTCGCGGCGTTCAAACCCGTTGCTTTATACTCCGCGAACGTTGCCGTATACTGCGTGCGCGCCGCGTCGTATTTCGCGTATGCATCGTCGCGGTATTGTTTCACGGACGTATCGTAGGTCTGCACCGCCGATTGATACCAATCGATATTCCACTGTGATTGTGAAAAATCATTGCCCAGCAATAGTTGCTGCATGCCGGTCATGACCGAAGGAAAATCCAAAAATGCGTTGGAAACCGTGTTGAACGAATCCGCATACGCAGTGTTCAGAGCATCGATTGCGTCTTGCTTGTTGCGCGGAATCGGAAGTCCCGACGGGCCGAGCAGTCTGGCAAGATTGAGCTGTTCATTCTGCAATCCGACCTGCGCATCGCGTACGGTTTTTTGCGCGTTCGTCGAATCGATGCGCGCCAGTACTGCGCCCGCGCTCACGTATTGGCCATTCTGCACTGGCACCTCGATGATATTTCCCGATGCCTGCGCTTTCACGTCAAGCTGATTGGTTGCGGACACTTGTCCGCTCCCCGTGACCGACGTTACAATGGTTCCTTTGGTCACTTTGGAAAGCACGTATTGGCCGGCGCCCGATGCGGGATGCAGTGCGCGCCACGCGCCCATACCCGCCCCGATGAGCGCCAAAGCCGCCACAATGCTCAGTACTTTATGCGTCAAGACAAAACGGACTGCCGGATTCGTAATCCGAGAAAAAGTTGATGATGCCATATGATTATGATGATAAAGAAGACGTGCTTGTCGAAGGAGACGGAGACAAAGGCGGTTGCGGCACGACACGGATAAGACGCGCCTCGATGGTGCCATTGGTATCCAAGGCGCCGATCACAACCACGAAATCATCAACACGCAGATCGCCCAACGCGATCGTGTCGCGGAATCTGCGCACGGTCGTGTCGGACCCCAACGCAACCACGCGCTCGATCTTGTCCGATCCCTCCACGATAAGGGACGATGAGGACGCATTCACCTTCAGAATCCTGCCGATAACGCCGTTCGTGTTCGGAAAATCGTCCATCATGAATCCGCTGCCAGGCCCCATCATGCGCGGGAGCTGGCCGAACGTACGATAATAGTCGTCGCCCCACTGGTAGGAATATCCCGCCCTGCGGTATCCGACGAACTCGCCTGCCCGGAAAACGGCAAAAAGGACGATCAGCGCCCCGACACCGAACACGATGCCGATGAAAAGTTTCGACTCAAAGAAATTCTTTTTTTCCATGAATAATGAAAAATTAATGAATACGGATTAATACGAACGCGCGAGCGTCACCCTGCCCAAAGCCAACGGAAGGGATCGTGCCGCCGCGCGGAGCGAAACAAGACACACGATCACGAGCGCCAGGAAAGCTGCCGCCTGCGCGAACGGAAACGTTTCGCTCAAAAGCACTGCAAATTCCTGCCAGAGCGACAGGACTGTGCCGCCGTCGGAAAAGACAAGCGAAAAATATTGGAAAAATCCCGAATGCGCGAACATCTGCATGACGTATGCGAACACCGGAACAAGGCCGGCGCCCGACAAAAATGCGACGGCCGACCACGCGGCTGCGCGAAGGCGCGCTTGGCGGATCGCAGCAGCGCGCACCGCTTCCATAATATGCGCATGAAGCGAAGCGGGAAATTCCGGTTCTTTTGCCTTTAAAAACAATGTTTTGAACGTATTATCCATGCTGTTGTATAAATACGATTAAGAGTGCTGTTTCGGTGCGCGCGCAAGAAGGGCGCGCATATGAACCAGCGCCCTGCGATGCTGACTTTTGATCGTGTCCAATGGCTTGTGCAGAATCGAGCTGATTTCCTCGAACGTGCATTGGTGCAAATACCGGAGCACGATCACGTCTCGATACGCGGGCGAAACGCGCTCAAGCAAAAATTCAGCCGCAACACGCGCATCCAAGCGATCAAGAAGGGCCGACGGCACGGCCTCGATACTCTCAAGGGAATCCGCCAATACATTGCCGCCGTCTTCGGTTTCGTAAGACGAAAACGGAATATCTTTTTTCTTTTTGAGAAAATCCAACGCCGTGTTGCGGCAAACGGCGTACACCCACGTGCGGAACGCGTGCTCTTTATTGAACGAACGAAGCTTGTTCCATGCCTTCACGAACGTATCCTGCACAATGTCCTGTGCTGCCGACGTATCGTGCGTAAATCGAAACGCGAATGCAAACAGTTGGCGTTCATAACGCCTCACTAATTCTTCGAACATGTCCGCATTCCCCGCGAGAACCTGCTCGACAAGCGATTCGTCGGTTTGCCGATCCATGCATGTAGCTTACCCCGAGATCAAAGAAAAGCAAAACAATCGGTCATTTGCGGAGTTCTGCAAGAAACCCGATCACACACGGTCTTCGTATATACAAATAGGATATTTCTCACTATGTTTGGAAAATTCATCGCAAGCCTGTTGCTTGCACTCCTCTCGGGAACCCCGATTACCGCGGCAATGCCGACCGCATCACTGGCTCATCCTGCCGCGCTCAATGCCGGAACCGGAACGCATCTTTCGTATAACTGGTCCGGATACACGGCCCAAACCGGCACGTTTACCGGAGTCGGCGCGACATGGAACGTCCCCAATGCTTCAACTATGTTCCAAAACCAATCTTCTGCTGACGCGACGTGGATCGGCGTGGGCGGCGTGGGTGCAAACAATCTCATCCAAGCAGGCACGCAAACTCTGTTCAATGCGAACGGACAGGCAACATACCAAGCATGGTACGAAACATTGCCCAACGCTTCCCAGCCGGTCCCACTGACCATAGCTCCGGGAAATTCGATGAGCGTATCGGTCGTTGAACAGACGCAAAACGCATGGACGATCTCGTTTGCAAACAACACCACCGGCCAAACATACCAACTGACTATTCCCTACGCGTCATCGCGCGCATCCGCGGAATGGATCGAAGAAATGCCGACCGTCAATAACCAATTTGCGACGCTTGATGCGTTCGGGACGGTTTCCTTCACTAATGCCTGGACGATCCAAAACAACGTGCGCGTGACGCCCGCGCAAGCCGGAGCCCAAGCGCTTACCATGGTCAATGGATCCCAACAAGTCATTGCCCAACCGTCCGCGCTCGATGCCCAAGGAGCGAGTTTCTCCGTGACCCGCATCATTCCGCAATCGCAACCCGTGCCGACCGAAACGCCTGCTCCGTATCCGTACACATTCCGCGCATACAAAACGCAGCCGAATATGCACGCCATCCTGCGCAGCCGCGGGAGATTCAGTCTTGAACGCTTCATGCCGCAGTGGCTGCGTGCATTCGGCATGACGCACGGAAACGACAAAGACGACTAAACCAAAGCCCACATGCCCCGCTTACAGCGGGGCATGTGGGTTCCCAAATTCCTATCGCTTCACCGAATCGATCCGTCCCACGCACAGCCACGCAGCAGCGGACCCGAACCCCGTTTTATTTATCCGAAATGGCTGTATAGCCGAAGGATATTCCAAAAACACCAGCACACAATAGGTTTTGCGCTTTGCCCAACACCAGGTGCTGTCGAAGCTTTCGTTTCCGATGCCGCCCCTGCCTCCGTATTTTTCCAAAATGCTTCTGACCTTCGCAGGAGTGAGATGTTCGAACTGCAAAACTTTCTTCACGCGCGCGCGAATCGTTACCGGCTCGCCGCTGTTTTTGAAAAACACCCGATCCCCTTTCTTGACCTTATCCCATGCTTCGCAGCGGTGCGCGTACCAGCGCGACTCGATGGTTTTTTCGCCTGACAAAATCTTGGGCAACAGCTGCCAGGATTTTTTCATGATCGCCACATGATCCATGAAAATCCTTAGAGTTCCAATGAAGGCAGTTCGCCTTCGATC
>JAKALE010000090.1 GCA_021813305.1 bacterium | reverse complement strand
GGCTACTGATTTGATCGTGGAAACGATCCTGCGTTCCTCGTTGTAAGCGGGAATCACGACGGATAAAAAAACGTTATCCTTGGCCATGCTCGACTGCTTTGTTCAAATAATCCTGCAATATAATGACCGCGCTCGCGGAATGATCTTTCGCACTTGATCCGGTTCCGCGCTTTGCCATATCCGACGTCAAAACCTCATTCATGAAACCCAGACGGACACCGGTTTTGTCCGCGACCGCGGCGGCGAATTCACGGACCTGTTCTGACATTTCCGTTTCCTCAAACAAAAACGTCTGGGGGAGTCCGAACACCACCGACTGGACGCCTTGGGCATGAATCAAGGCAGCCAATTTCCCAAGCGCATCCTCGCGCGACGAAACTTCGACGTCGCGCAATTTCACCGCGACGCACGTTTCGGTATCTCCCACGGCGGTACCGATATGCTTGAGCCCGTAATCGACACCCAATACTTTCATGTTATGCTTCGGTCAAAATAATCGGCTGTTTTTCGGTAACCAGGATCGTATGCTCGAAATGCGCCGCGAGGGATCCGTCCAAAGTCGCGAAACTGCCGTCCGTGCGCTGCATAACTTCCCCGGAACCAAGACACACCATGGGCTCGATGGCAAGCACCATGCCGGAAACTAGTTTTTGTCCCTGCCCCGGATAGCCGATATTCGATATAAAAGGATCCTCGTGAACGCCGCGGCCCACGCCATGCCCGCCGAGCTCTTCCGGAATGGAAAAACCGCTGTCGTAGACGTACGAACTTACCGCGACGCCGATATCGCCCACCGTCTTGCCGGGCACGCACGCGCGTATTGCCCTGCGCAAAGCTTCTTTGGTCACAGACATCAATTTGTGCGTCTTTCGGGATACCGATCCGAGCGCGACCGTAACTGCGGCATCGGTATACAGACCGCGCCATACAAGCCCTCCGTCAATGGTCACGATATCTCCTTGTCTGAACACAAGACTGCGCGCCGGCACTCCATGGACGATAACGTCGTTGACCGACACGCAAATGGCTCCTGGGAACGGCTTAAGGCCCGGCGCCGGACGGTAATGCAAAAATGAAGGCGTGGCGCCTTCCCGTTTCATCAAACTGCGGGCGCGCTGATCGAGATCGTACGCATTCATGCCGATGGCGCATTCCTTTGCAAGAATCGCCAATATGCCGGCAAGCTTCCTGCCTCCGGTTTTCAAATCTTCGATTTCCCGTTCAGTCTTGACCGTCATGCACGCGTCACGCAAGCTTGCGCTTTTTCAATTTTGCCCACAGCTCATTGAATACGTCGGGAACGTCCTGCTGGCCGTTCACGACAATCAGGCGGTTTTGCCCCTTGTACCAGTCGAGCGCAGGAACGACCTGTTTGCGGAAAAACGCCAGACGCTCGCTGATCGCCCGAGGATTGTCGTCGGCGCGCTTCGTCAGTTTCCCTCCGCAGAACGGGCACGCGCGCGGATGTGTCGCAAGAAGTCTGTAGGGAACCAACTCTTTGCATTTGACGCATTGCAACCGCTTGAGCAGGCGCTTACGGACTTCGGCATCCGAAACATGCAAATAAATGGGTACCGGTTTCGCGCCCGTGGTAAACGGAACCGCATCGTCCATGATCTGCGCTTCCAGCAAGCTTCGCGGAGAGCCCTCCCAGACGATTCCGGTCGCGCGCTTCGGAAGGTCGAGCAACACGTCCATCCACAACTCGATGACCAAAGAACTGGGCACCGCATCGCCGCGCCTCATGGTTTCGTCCACGCGCTTTGCGAACGGACCTCCCTTTTTCACAAATTTCTTCAGCAGGTCGCTGGACGTGATGTGCACCAAGCCAGGTATCTTTTTCTGCAACAATTCAACTTGGGTTCCTTTGCCGCAACCCGATTTCCCCACAATCGCAAAAACATTGAATCGCTTCATATTGGAATTGAAAACAAAAATAGCTTACGTACTAGTACGTAAGCTATTGTAGCATACGCGCCGCCGTTACTCGTACTCACGCATCAGAAGCTGCGCCCTGATCTGGCGAATCGTATCCAAAGCGACGGAGACCACGATCAGGATGGACGTGCCACCAAGACGCAAAGACGAAAGTCCGGTCGCTCCTTGCACCATCAAGGGCAAAACCGCGATAAGCCCCAGGAACACCGCTCCGGGAAACGTGATGCGGTTGAGCACCTGCGACAGAAACGCTGCAGTATTCTGCCCGGGCCTGATACCCGGAATAAACCCGCCCTGCTGCTGGAGATTCTGGGAAATCTCGTGAGGTTCAAACGTGATAACCGTGTAAAAATACGTAAAAACGAATACCAGCGCGAAATAGAGCGCGCCATAGAGCATCTGGTTGTTCAAAAACGATTGCAAAGACGTTGCGATGTTGAGCAATGCCTGATTTTTGGAAACCGCGAGTATCTGGGCGATAAATCCCGGAAACAGCAGAATCGAAATCGCGAAAATGATTGGAATCACGCCCGCTTGATTGACCTTGAGCGGCAGATAGGACGACACTCCGCCGTACACTTTCATGCCGCGGACTCTGCGTGCGTAGTTGACCGGAATTTTGCGTTCAGCGTCGTTAATAAGCACCACGCCCACGATCGTGATCAGCCCGATGGCCGCAAACGCAAGATATGAAGGAATCTGCGACGGATCGAAAACCGCGATATTGCTGGAAATGGCTGTCGGAATGCCGGAAATGATTCCGGCGAAAATAATCAAAGACACTCCGTTTCCGATCTGCTGTTCCGAAATCAATTCGCCAAGCCACATGATGAACATGGATCCTGCCGTAATAAGGGCGATATTGAGCAACAAGTCAATCGGCGTAAACGCGGAAATGACTCCCTGGGATTT
>JAKALE010000089.1 GCA_021813305.1 bacterium | reverse complement strand
GACAGTTTCCGCAGTCAGCATATCCGCCAAAGCAACCATGTTTCCGGCAGCTCCTCCGACCACAAGCAGCGCAAGCCCCAAATCAACACTCATGGACAATGCGGAAGCGACGTAGGCGATCACGGAGCCGAACATGATGTTCGCGATCGTCGCGCTGCCAGTGACAAAGCTGCCGAACATGCCAAGAAACGGTGTCCAGAATCCGACAAAACGGTTCTCGAACACGGAACCGATCGTCGCCAGGATCGAGGGTAATCCCGACCGGTTGGAACCGGACATGAGCATGAGCTGGGTTACACCCGACATGAACGCGATAACCAGAAACGGTTCCACGGTTTTCGATACCGCGACACGCAACGCGCGAGGCACTGAAAGTTCCGCACGCCTTCCCCACGCAATCGCAACTCCAAGTCCCGCCGCAAAGAACGCGAATCCGGGATTGAACAAGTTAAATGCATGACGGACCCCGAACGGCAACGAAAACGTTACGGAACCAAGCGTCAGCTTGCCCACAATCAAAAGCGCAACCAACGCTGCGTACGGAGCAACCATGGCGCGCACGGATAAATGAGAATCAGGTTTTTTCATCGAACGCAAGATGCGCGTACGCGTTGGCAAGAACCAACCGAAACGGATACAAACAAGCATAATACCAAGTCCCAGCACCGATCCCAGGATCGAAGGAAATTCCTGCCCGACGACGACAAAAAGCGCGCTTGAGGCAACGTACGCAACGCCGGAAACCAGAGCGAATGGCAGCGCTTCCCTGAATTCAGCCCTTCCTTCGCCCCTTGGCCGTGTAACGAACCAAAGCATGAACACCGGAACCAGCAGTCCCGGAATATTCACCAATGTCGCGAGAAACGGCACGGAGGTTCCGGCAAGGCCGGAAAAACCGACGCGAATCGGCGTCCCTGCGGCGCCGAATACCACGGAAGCGCTGTTCCCTAAAAGCGAAAGCACCACGGCATCAAGCGCGGGGAAACCCATGCCGACCAAAAGAGGAGCCACGATGGCGGTTGGGGTTCCGAATCCAGCAGTCCCTTCTATGAAATTTTCCAAAAACCACGCAAGTAAAATCATGCGCACTCGGTAATCCCCGGAGATCCGCTCAAGCCCGAACGAAATATGTTCGATAATATGATGCTTCTCCAACACGTCCAGAAAAAATACCGCGCCGATCAGAATGAAAAAAATATCGACGGCGACCGCAACGCCCTTGATCGACGCAGCGCCGACGCCGGTACCGGGCATGCCCCACCAAACGATCGCAATGCCGGCCATCAGTGCATATGCGGCCAGCGCCGCATACGACAAACGCGTTTTTACCGACAAAAGCAACAGCAAAAAAGCAGCGAACGGAACCAATGAGAGGATCAGTGCAAAATTCATTGACGGATATGGATACCGGCCGGATTAGGACGTCGCTTTCTGCAATGCCGCAATCTGGTTGGAATAATAGCTTGCGCGGTCCATGACATTGCTTCCGTACGAATAAATGTAGTAACGCCAATGCGACCCGGCATAATATTTCGCGGCGGCGACGCGCTCGGCGGAAAACGATTGATTCGTCGCGCCGGCATCCGCAAGATACAGAGCGGTCGCCAGAAACGCATCGCGTGGATTCCACGGAGACGGATACGATCCCGTAATTGCCTGCATGCGATTTTTATACAAAAGCCACGTCGACGGGATAAACTGGGCGATTCCCATTGCCCCGCCATACGATCCGTCGCTTAAAATCGGGCAGGAAACCGGCATGGAATCGGGATTCAGGCCGAGCTGGCTCGTAATCTGGATAAACGCGGGCTGATCGCGCGTCGGGCTCATTGCCGTTTTCCACGAACACTTGCCGACGTTTTTTCCCAGCGCCGATTCCTTGTCCAGCACCGCCAAAATAAGAGCTGCGCGCACGCCCGAGTTTTGCGAAGCGAAATTCGCATACTGCAGGGCGTCCTGAAACTTGATTTCTCCTCCCCCCAAAAGCTGGTACAACTGCGACCTGATCTGGGCTGCCGTTTGGTTTGATTGCTGCAACAACTTTTGATACGACGATTCTTTTCCTTTTGTTTCGGCCAAAAGCGTGTTTTTCTCCTGCCGCTTTTGCGCAAGTTCCTGGCGCTGCCCCTGCTGAACCGCAAGCAAAGATTGTTGATCCTCCCGATTTGCTATGAGTTCGGCCTGTTGATTTTCCAAATTTGTCTTCATAACCCTGATTGTATCCAATCCCTGCCGAGCCTGGTCCTCGATCGATGTCTGCGCGTTCACTTCATTGAAAAACCCGGACAGATTATCCCTGGACAAAAGGATTTCCAGGAGCGACACCTGATTGATCTGATAAAGCGAATTGAGCGACTGCGCAAGGATCGCGCGTGATCCTTGAATTTTCGTTTCGGAATCCTGGATGCCGATTCCTACGTCGCCGATCTGCACGTTCAAACGCTGGATCTGCAAATCAAGCGCTTTGATTTGCAGATTGATGCGCCCGGTTTGCGCATCAAGCAATTTGATTTCGTTTGCGAGGGTCTTCTTCTGTCCCTGAATGTCGGTTATGTTCTTCTGGTACGAATCGATTTGATTTTCCACCTGCTGAAGCTGGGACTCAAGAGCGGCCCGGTCCTGAAGCGTATCGGCAAAAAGTACGACGGTGCCGAACTGCATGGGCGCATTCACGTATCCGATCGATCCCGCGGCGAAAATCGCCACGACCGAGCATGCGCACGCAATGCGACACGCAAGCCAAAAACGCGAACCCGCCGTTCGCATGCTTCGAATGATCGTTTCCGCCGGAAACGTCCGTCGTTCAGGGATAAAAGATGATGATGTGCGTAGCCTCCTTGTAATATCCTCAAT
>JAKALE010000088.1 GCA_021813305.1 bacterium | reverse complement strand
TGACCGCGGAAATAAAGTAACCAGCCGAGCACGCGATCGCCATGATTACCAGCTTGACCAAGGAATATACGGTCGGCGAAATCGTGCAAGGAACAGTAACCAAGATTCTCGACTTCGGAGCGGTCGTGGAAATCGATCCGAACCATGAGGGATTGGTGCATATTTCCGAACTCGCGCCTCAGCGCGTGGAAAAAGTGGAAGACATCGTGCACCTGGGGCAAGTGGTCCAAGTCAAAGTCATCGAAGTGACGGACGGAAGAATCCGCCTTTCGATCAAACAGGTTGCCAATCCCGAATTGGTGAGCGCCCCGCGCATGGAGCGCAGACCGCGTTTCGGAGCTGGGCCGCGACGCGACGACCGAGGTCCGCGCAGACCGCGCGAATAGTCCGGGCGCATCGCATGCGCTATACTTGATACATGGCAGAATCGTCTTCATCCATCAAGGATTATTTTCCCAACATCAGGGTCCGCACTATGGCAAAGGACCTGGAAATCCTCAAACAAGGGGGAGGCGTGGTTCAGGAACCTGAAAAACAACAGGCCCATTTTTCCGATTTCGTCGCGGCTGAGCAAACCCGCAAACAGGAAAGCGCGCCGATCGCGCCCCCTTCAATTGTTCCGCCGACCATTAGCCCGGAACCAGCCCCGGTACAGCGCCTGCAGCCATCCAGTGAACCGTTCCACAAAACGTCATTGGAGCAATTCATGGAACAATCAGTTCCTTCCCGGCAACCCGCACAACAACCGGTTGTGACGCCCGTAATCGCGCATACGGAAGAACCCGTTCCCACATGGCTGTACGCAATCCTTGGAGTTATTGGGCTCGCCGTTATCGGCAGCATCGGATACTGGATCATATATCCGAACATCCAAAGGCAGCTGGTGCTCATGCGCCAGAGCCCCACGCCGACCCCGACCCAGGTGCCCAGCATCACCCCGGCTGTCGACCCGAGCATCGCCATCGCATCCCTTCCGTCCGGAGTAAAACGGTTTTCCCTTTCTCTCACCAGCACCAGTTCAGCATCGTTTTTCAACCAACTCATCACCAGTTTCCCCGCCGTCATACCTTCGACCGGCACACTCGCGCTTTATGCCTTACAGGAACAGGGGAATGCATACGTAACGGCTCCTGATCTGGTTCACCTGTTCGCTCCCAGCGCTCTTCCGAGCTTTTCGGCGTCTCTTGACGCACCCTACCTTTTCTTTGCATACTGGTATAAGGCAAACGAACCGATCCTTGGCATTGTCTTCACGGTCCAGCAAGGACAGGAAGGTATTCTCAAACCATTCATGCAAGGATGGGAAACTGCACGCATCGAACACGATTTTCAAAACTTATACACCCCGGTCCAACAAGTAACACGGACAGCCAATTCGTTTACGGACACACTGATTGCCGGAACCCCGGCGCGAAGCATTTCAGTCTCCCGGGACGGCGAACCGTCGCAATTCATCTACAGCCTTACCCATTCATATCTCATCATCACTACGAATACAAAGGCATTCGAAGCAATCGCAAAAATTCTTCCTTAACAACCGTCATGATTTCAGAAACCATAAAAGAAAAATACAAAGCCCAGCTCGTACAAGAGCGCGCGCGGCTCGAGCAGGATCTCCATGCGTTTACTCGCGAGAATAAAACCGCCCCGGGCGGACACGACTCCGTCATGGAGGAAGGACAACTGGAAATCGCTCCCGAAGACCAGGCAGAACAAGTGACGGAATTCGAAAAACGGAAAACATTGGAACATATGCTTGAGCGCAGAATCGAAGAAATCGACCACGCGCTTTCACTCATCGATACGGATGCATACGGTTCATGCGAAGTGTGCCACATTTCCATACCACCCAAGCGGCTTGAGGTCAATCCGGCTGCAACAACGTGCATCGACCACGCGCCCCATTATTAATATCCGTGCGTGCCGGCAAAAATATTTTCAGCGGCAACCATCGGCATTGAGGCGATTCCCATCGAAACGGAAGTGGATGTATCTTCCGGGATTCACGCATTCCACATCATCGGTCTTGCGGACAGGGCAATCGACGAATCCAAAGAACGCATCGGGCTCTGTCTGAAAAATAGCGGACTTCAATCGCCGCTCAGCCTGAACAAAAAAGTAACCGTCAATCTCGCTCCGGCTGATTTCAAAAAAGAAGGGACTGGATACGACCTGGGTATTGCCATAGGATTTTTAATCGCAAGCAATCAGATAACCGTGCCGGACGCGGCGAGCGCGCTTTTCATCGGAGAATTGGCGCTGGACGGAAATATACGCAAAGTGCCAGGCGTGCTTCCTATCGCCGATATGGCGCACAAGCGCGGCTTCACAACGCTTATCATTCCCGAAGGAAACAAAAACGAGGCGCGGTTTTTCGCGGATCGACTTTCCATTATTCCAGTTGCAACGCTCGAACAATGCATTATGCACCTTGAGCGCACGGCCGTCATTGCTCCGCTTGCGCGCATGCAAGCGGGCGCGGAGCCGAACCAAGGAACGGAACTTTCCGAAATTGCCGGACTCCACAGCGCGAAACGCGCCTTGGAAATCGTCGCGGCAGGAGGGCACAATATGCTCTTATCTGGCTCTCCCGGCACGGGGAAAACATTGCTTGCTCAAGCACTTGCATCCATTCTTCCTCCGCTTACGCAAGACGAATCCGTTGAAATAACGAAAATCTACAGCGTGAGTGGACTCCTGGACGACACGCACCCGATCGTTTATGCGCGTCCGTTCCGTGCGCCGCACCACAGTGCGTCGCTCGTTTCCATTACCGGAGGAGGGCAAAATCCAAAGCCGGGCGAAGTCAGTCTTGCCCACCGCGGCGTGCTGTTTCTCGACGAATTTCCTGAATTTCCTCGCGCGACGCTCGAAAGCTTGCGCCAACCGCTTGAGGACGGACGCATTATGGTC
>JAKALE010000087.1 GCA_021813305.1 bacterium | reverse complement strand
CGGTTTCGGGCAATCCCGGAGCGCTCATGGATTATTTCGTGTCTTTGCCGGGCATCGTCGAGGTGTACGGCAAGGGGAACACCAAGGCATCCGTGCGCCTGGAATCCGGCATAGATGTCGACTTGCGCGTGGTCCCCGAACGAAGCTGGGGTGCGGCGCTCAACTATTTTACTGGTTCAAAAGAACACAATATTGCATTACGGGAGATTGCAATCGCAAAAAAATGGAAGTTGAGCGAGTACGGGTTGTTCGCCGCGCGAAACGGAAAGGAGAGTCGCATAGCGGGAAAAACAGAAGAAGGGTTGTACCGAAAACTCGGACTGGCATATATCGAACCCGAGATGCGCGAAAATCTCGGAGAGATAATCCTGGCGCGGCGCGGGAAGCTGCCGAAGCTTGTTGCGTTGGATGACATCCGAGCCGATTTGCAGATGCATACCGATTGGTCTGACGGACGGAATTCATTGGAGGACATGGCCAGGCAGGCGATTGCCGCGGGGTATGCATGCATCGCGGTAACCGATCATACTAAGGCGCTGGGCGTCGCGCGCGGCATGGATGAACGCACGATCCTTAAACAGTTTTCTGCGATCGACGCATTGAACAGAAAGTACAAAGGGAAAATCACCGTACTCAAGGGACTCGAGGTGAATATCGGCAAAACCGGCACACTAGACATCAAAGACGAGGTGCTTGCCAGGGCGGATCTGGTGGGCGCATCCGTTCATTCGTTGTTTTCAATGCCGCAGACGGATATGACCCGCCGCATCATGCGAGCCATGGATAATCGGCACGTGGATATCGTATTTCATCCGACCGGCAGGCTTATCAATGGACGTCCGGGATATGCGCTTGATATGGAAATGATTGCCGCGCATGCGCGTAAAACCGGAACGCTGCTGGAAATCAACGCATCCCCGAGCCGTCTGGATCTCAATGACGTCAATATCCGCCTGGCAAAAAAATACGGAGTCCTGTTTTCGTTGGGAACGGACAGCCACTCCGTGCATGATTTGTCGCACATGCGTTTCGGTGTCGGCATGGCGCGCAGGGGGTGGTGCGAGAAAAAAGACGTGGTCAATTCGTATCCGCCCGAAAGGCTTGTTGCGTGCCTGAAAAAACCATAGTATTCTGGTGACCAAGTATGGTCAAACCGCGCATTTCAAAACTTTTTTCCAAAGGATTTCGCGCGGTTGCTGGTTTTTTGCCGTGGTTCTCCGGCGCCGAACAGGAACGGGTGATGCGCGCGCTGTCGGATATTTCATCGGAACGCGCGAAGATCGTGTATTTGATGATTTATCAGGCGCTAACACAGCTGATGCGCCGGCGCAAGAATTCCTTCGGCATGCTGATCGTATGCGAGTGGCATCGCGAATGGCTGCAGGAATACGCATCGTTTCCTGACAGTTCCCAGAACTTGTTTTCCGAAGGAGAGTACGTAATTGCGGATCATTCGGTTGACGATTTGGAAGGCCTTCTGTCAAAAATGGCTGATTTTGACGGTGCGATATTGATCAGCAGGCGTGGCACGATTGCGGCAAGCGGCGTATATTTGGAAAACATGAAGGCAAAAGAAGCGGCGCAACGCATGGGGGTCCGGATTACGGATGATTTGTCCGAAGCATTCGGGTTCATGCGCAAGGTGCATACCCGCCATTTGGCAGGCATTGCTTGTTCCTATCTGCTTCCGGACACCACGGTATTCGTGGTTTCCGAAGAACACAAAGATTTGCGCATTTTCAGAACCGGGACGATTGTCTACTCGACCTATGCTCAAGAGATACCCCGGTAAGCGCCCTGACGGCAGGAATTTCTCGCAGGCCGTTTATGACGTGGTCCGCGCGATTCCGACAGGAAAAGTCATGACCTACGCCGGCGTTGCCCGCAGGGCGGGGAATGCGGCTGCGTTCCGCGCCGTAGGCAATGCCATGCGTAAAAACCAATCGTGGCCCGCAGTGCCGTGCCACCGGGTTATTTCCAGTTCGGGTGCGCTGGGCGGCTGGTCCGGCAAGGGCGGTCCCACGGAGAAAAAACGGCTTCTGGCGGCCGAAAACATCCAGTTTTCAGGCGACAGGATTTCGGAAGCCCATATCATGAGATGATAAACGCAAAACTCCCCGATGATTGATCGGGGAGTTTTGCGTTGGCGCCAGTTATTTCGTTTCTGCGACGATCTTTGCAAAAACTTTTGGTTCGTATTCGGCGAAATAGGCGAGCATTTTGCGGTCGAGCTTTATGTTTTTGAGCTTGAGCGCGTGGATAAATTTCGAATACGTCGTGCCGTATTCCCGCGCCGCAGCGTTGATTTTGACGTCCCAAGACGTTCGGAAATCGCGCTTCTTGAGTTTGCGTCCGACGTAGGCATGCTGCAACGCGTGAAGCGTGCGTTCCCGTGCCTGGCGTTCTTTGGTTTTCGAAGAACCACGGAATCCTTTGGTGCGCTTGAGCGTTTGCTTGCGTTTGCGCGTCGCCTGAACTCCTCGCTTGATTCGTACCATAGGTTATTTTGATTTTTTATGCGAATATTTTTGTGCGACCTTTTTGAATACGTTGGCATGCGCCTTTTGAAGCTTGCGCTTGCCGCGTGTCACATTCCCGGATTCCTTGGCTTTTTTGTGCCCTTGCTGGGTCGCGCGATACAAGATTTTTTTATGCTTGGTGACGCGGATGCGTGATGTCACCAAAGTCGTTGTTTTTTTCATAGACGATTATAGTTTGGTGATAAAAGTTTGTATGCCGCGGGGAAACGGGCCTTCTTTGATAATTTTGATCGGCGTTTTGATCATAGCCAGGAACTGTTTCATCTTTTCCACCGTCAGGAATTCCTTAACCGGGGTATAACGAACGATATAAATAGCGGCTAAAATGAATAATACCAGAATGGCCGCCTTTAGAACGGCACCTCTATGGCTCT
>JAKALE010000086.1 GCA_021813305.1 bacterium | reverse complement strand
CGATCTCCAATCCCATCATACTCGATCGCTTGCCCGGATCGACATCCCATACGTGGACACTGCAGTTTTTTTTCAAAATGCCCGCAATGCACGAGCCGAATTCCCCACCACCGACGACCAAAACCGTACGGTCCTTCATGGATTGGGCTGACACAATTTCCTTGCCTGATCCTGCAAAAACACAATGTCCTCTTCCGGCACGTTCATTGCTTTGCTCAAGTCCTTGGCGGAAAGCGGAATAATGTCGCGGAGCAGATACATGCCCTTTTCGGCGAATTTCGCATACATCCAACGTGCTGATCCGACTGGAAACAGATTGATCGGATACAGGCCTTTCTCGTGGATCATCTGTTCAAGACTCTTGTCCTTGGGGTAGCCCCAACTGGTCACGCGCATACCCATGCACTGCGCATAATCGATGGCTTCGGACGTGCAGCGCGTATTGGTCACCAGCCACACGCCGTGTTCCTCGCGCGGATGCGACGGGTCGCGTTCCAATTTGTCTTTGACATCCAAAAAACGCGCCCACAGATACAGGGCGACTTTGAGATCCGAGCGAGCCCCAGGCGTATTGTGATACTTGCACTCGATGATGTAATGATGACCGGGCGTGCGGGCGACCACGTCGATTTCATGGCGCACGCAAGTGCCCCGGAGGAACTGGTTAGTCTGGGTTTCGTAGCCGTAGGCATGCAGCACTTCGGCGATGTACTGCTCGAACGGATATCCGGTCGGGCCCAGCTGCATGATCGCCTTGCGCAGATTGTATTTGCCGGCCCAGGTCGGGTTGTACTGCATCAGGTATCCGATCGCGGTGCGGAAAATCTCCTCGGACGTGATGGATTTCTTTCCCAATCCCTGGACTTCCTGGGCAATAGTCTGCGCAACCGGCTCGTCAACGCCGACTTGCGCAAGCGAACGAACGATTTTGTTCGGATGGAACACTTCCCTGCCGCCGTTTGATTTGATGACAAACATGAAAAAGATTACCCGTGGTGATTCCGCTGCGCGAGCGCATAGCCGAGCGCCAAAACGCCAACCGCCGATTCAGATACCACGCAATATAGACACCAGGCATGGAGCACCGCTCCCTGGATATACAAAAGGCTTATGGACACCAGTAACCCCGAAACGACGAACAGTCCGAGTATCTGCATCAGGATGCGCTTGCCCGACGCGAGCAGGGCGACAACGACCACGAACAATGCTGCGTAGTACGCAAGCCCCCACACGGTCCAAGGAATGCCCAGGAACGTCGAGAATCTGCTTTGCAACACATACCCACAATCAAACCCTCGGACATCGCAACGATATCCTTTACCGGCCGTTTCCTGCATAAACAAATACGCGCAATCGGCAAATCCTGCCAACGCAGCAAGGCACAGAAGAAACGCCGACGCCTTAGCGCGCGAGAGCCTGATCGAGAAGTTGTTTAAGTTGGTCATACGATTGGAATTGCACCTGCTGGCCATTGAGGAAAAAAGTCGGCGTCCCGGGTATCTGATCCTCAAGCGCGGCCGTACGGTCGGAAATCACCTTGTCGGAAACTGCCTGGGAATTTTCGTCGGTTTGGAATTTCTGCACATTCAGGCCGAGCTCCTGGGCATATTGGGAAAACAACGGGGCTGGATTCTTGCTCTGCACCCATGATTCCTGATTTTGAAACAGCACATGCACCATGTCCCAGAACTTTCCTTGCATGCCGGCTGCTTCCGCCGCATGCGCTGACGCAAGCGCCCATTGGTGCTGCTGAAGGGGAAAATGCCTGTACAAAAACAGCGTGCTTGACGCATACGCAGCGCGCGCCTGCTCCACGATCGGCTCGTAATTCCTGCATACCGGGCACTGCAGATCGCTATATTCAAGCAACGTTACCTTCGCATCGGGATTTCCGAACCTCCAGTCGCTCTGTCTGATCGGCGTCATATGCAAATTAGACGGATTATTCGTGTTCTGGAACACCCACCACATGCCTCCGAACACCACGCCAAGCGCCACAACGGTTCCTGCAACAATCAAAACGATTTTCAGCGGATTTTTCATGGATATGCCTATTATTTCCTGAATTGTTGTCGTATAGTGTATCATATTTCGAAACGACCATGCATGACGCAAGCGGAAAACTCGGAAAGGTCCTGGCTTCATTCGATTACGAACTGCCCGAATCGTCCATCGCACAAAAGCCGTCTTCGCCGCGCGACAGCGCGCGGCTCATGACCGTGCAAAGAAAAACCGGAAAAACCAGCGACGCCGTTTTTTCCGATATCGGATCATTTTTGCCTCAAAAATCGCTTATTGTCATCAATGACACCAAAGTCATTCCTGCACGCCTGCAGCTTCGCAAATCAACGGGCGGAGCGGTCGAAGTTCTGTATCTCGGACACGACAAAACCGAAGTGCAGGCCATGGTCTCTCCGGGACTCAAACCGGGCACGCAATTATTTTTAGGGGAACGAATGGTATTCACTGTTGAGGGATCCAGCGGTAAGTTTTACCGGCTCAAAGCGCACATGCACAAGGACCGCGTCATTCCGTTATTCGAACGCCACGGCGTCATGCCGATTCCGCCATACATCAAACACAGTCCGCTGGGAAAAGCGCAAATGAAACGCGCCTACCAAACAGTGTTCGCTGCCCGCAATGGATCGGTTGCCGCGCCGACCGCGTCGCTTCATTTTACCAAGCGTCTGCTTGCGCGGCTCAAGAACCAGGGCCATGAAATCCTGCATATCACGCTGCATGTAAATCTCGGTACGTTCGCCCCGCTGGAATACGAAAATATCAGAATGAAACGCTTACACGAAGAACATTATTACATAAGCGGTCGCAACGCTCTGCGACTGACCCGAGCTATCGCCCACGGCGAACCGATCATCGCGTGCGGCACCACGGTCGCACGAACGCTTGAATCGGCAACACGCGTCCGGCGCGGCCGTGCGACTGTCCAAT
>JAKALE010000085.1 GCA_021813305.1 bacterium | reverse complement strand
TTTCTGACCGCCTCGTCGACGCGTACGCCGGCCGGATGCTTTTCCAAAGAAGCGAACATCTGCAACTTCCCCTCGATCACACCCAACGCATGGGATGCATCGGCTTGCCTGCGCTGGGATTCGCGCAAACGCGCTTCAAGCTCCGAGCGCGTGCCCAGCCCCGTCGGATCGCCGGGTTCTGATTTTTCCAAATCTTCCTGCCGTTTTTTGATTTCGCCCTGCAGGCGCGCGATTTCCGCCCCTATCGTTCCCGCGTCCGCACGTACCGGCTGGTCAGCACCGAACGCGCGTTCCACATCGGCGATTTTATACGAAAAATACCCGCGCTCGATTTCTTTGAGCTCCGCTTCCTTTTGCGCGCGCGATTCCCACTTCTGCACTTGCCTGCGGAGCGATCGGAGATTTGGCTCCAGTTCTCCGATAATGCCGTCGACTTTCGAAAGGTTGTCGCGCGTTTCCCTGATCCTTCGTTCCGCTTCTTCCTTTTTCAGACGGAACTCTTTGAGCCCGATCATCTCCTCGAGCATTTCCCTGCGTTCCACGGCATTGGCGCGCAAAAAAACGTCGGCAGCGCCTTGATTGACGATGCCCATGCCCTTGACGCCGAGTTTCGCCGCGGCCAAAAGATGCGTCACGTCCTTGAGCCTCGAAGAATGCTTGTTGATCTGGTAATCCGACGCCCCGTCGCGGTAGACTTTGCGCGAAATAAGCACGTCTTCGAAATCGACCGGAAATTGCTTGCGGCTGTTGTCGAATTCCAATCCGACGTTCGCGAATCCGGCCGCCGGTTTTTGCCCCATGCCGTTGAACAGCACGTCGGTCGCGCTGCCCACGCGGATATGCTTCGCGCTTTGTTCCCCGAGCACCCAGCGGATCGCGTCGACCACGTTGGACTTGCCGGATCCGTTGGGACCGACAACCGCGGTAATGCCCTTGGGAAACGTCAGCGTTGTTTTATCGGCAAACGATTTGAAACCGTGAATTTCGAGTTTTTTCAGCATGCTAACCAAACATGTATCCGGGGCGAAAAACGGCTAAAGCGCAGTTCATAAACGCCTTTCGCGCCGAATAAATTATTTCCATTCCTTTTCTTCCAGGGCCTTCTGCGCTGCCTGCACTTCGGCTTCCTGTTTCGAAAACCCCTGGCCTTCTGCTATTTTTTCCTCGCCCAAGAACACGCCCGCAATAAACTGTTTTTCGTGATCAGGGCCCCATTCGCGCAGCACCTTGTACGACGGCGTAATGCCCACGCGCGCCTGAGCCTCCTCCTGGAATCTGCTTTTAGGATCCCGATGCAAGCCGTTGGAAATAATGCCGCCGATCTTGGGAACCAGAACGCGCACGATAAATTCTTCGGCCTTCCCGTACCCTCCGTCCAGATACAATGCGCCGACAAGCGCTTCGAATGCGTTTCCCAAAATTTCCTGTCTGCCCCTGCCGACATCCTTTGCCTCACCCTTTGATAAAAGCAAAAAATCGTTCACTCCCAGTTCCTGGGAAGTCTGCCCCAGCGTATCCGCATTGACCAGGGCGGCGCGGAAGCTCGTAAGCTCTCCTTCGTTGTTCGAATAATGTTCGTACAGATATTTGGTCACCACCAGTTCCAGCACCGCATCACCCAAAAATTCCAGGCGTTCATTGTGGGGGCGCGGCCAGGACGGGCGTTCATTCAAAAACGAGCGATGAGTCATCGCTTCCTCAAGTAATTCCGGTTTGGCGAAGGAAACGCCGAGTTTCTTTTCAAATTCCGTGAAATCCATGCACGTGCCGGAACATAAAAAACCAAAACGCAGGGTTACGATTCTTCGGTTTGGTTTTTGGGTTCCTCTTGCTTTTGGTTAGTTTGCTCCATGGCCCCCATCTCGCGATAAATCGTGCCGAGCACTCCGTTGATGAATTTGCCGGACGATTCGCCGCCGAATTCCTTGGCAAGCTCAATCGCCTCGTCGATGGCGACGCGCTCCGGCACCTCCTGATGGTTTTCCCATATGAGTTCGTAAAGCCCCATGCGCAGGATATTGCGGTCGACCAAGTTGATCTTTTCCAGCGGCCACTCCGGCGCCGCCTTTACGATAATTGCATCCGACTCGCCCTTGTGCGCCAACGTGTTCTCAATCAGTCGTTTCGCGAACTCTATGTCCTTGAGGTCGGGACCGAATTCCGCGACGTTGCGCTGCAGAATATCGTCCAGCGACGGCGCTTTGTCCTGATGAAAATCAAGCTCGTAAAGCGTCTGTACTGCAATTGAACGGGAAAGATGGCGCGATCCCATAGGAAACGGAATGCGTTATTTTTTCTTGTCGGTCTGGCCAAGAACCTTCTCCCTGCGCTTCTGCTCTTTCTTGTTTGCTTTTTTCATGACATCAATCAATTCCACGCCCTTGTAATATCCGCAGCTCTGGCACGCCCTATGCGATTGCATCAGGACATGGCACTTTGGGCATTCGGCGAACTTTGTCGCCTGCAATGCCATGTGCGATCTCCCCGCGTTCCTGCGGGCATTGGTATGATGTCTATTTGCTATACCACCCATAATGGAATATTCATTTTCAATGACCCAGAATACCACGCCGCGCTCTAAAACTCAATCTGCTCCGCAATGTTACAATTCCCATCATGCTTCGAAAACCAATTCCGCTTATCGTGATTCTGGGGCCGACCGCTTCTGGCAAATCAGCCATCGGCATCGGGCTTGCCGGTAAATTTTCCGGCGAAATCGTATCCGCTGATTCGCGCCAGATTTACCGCGGAATGGAAATAGGCGCCGGAACCGTAACCGAACAGGAAACGGCCGGCATCCCCCACCACTTGCTGTCATTTCGCAGTCCGCGCTCGCCATACGCCGTCCGGCAGTTCCAGCGCAAAGCAATCAAAACAATCGAGGGCATTGCGCGGCGAGGCGCGGTGCCGTTCCTGGTGGGCGGCACGGGATTTTGGATTGATGCGGTATGCCAAAACATT
>JAKALE010000084.1 GCA_021813305.1 bacterium | reverse complement strand
GGCGCGTTTCGCAATGTTTTGCTGTAGCCGTTCCCTGCGCAAATCAAGATACCGATAGGTCAAACGCGTTTCCTCATTGATTTCCTTACCGTCCGTGTCGACTGCGAACACCGGCGTTTGGGCTTCGTACGCAAACACCAGTTCCAATGCCTGCATTTCCACGGTGCCGGTCGCGATGTTTTTATTCTGCATGCCCTGCGGCCGTTCCTTCACTAACCCCCTAATGCCCACAACCCATTCGCTACGCAACTTGTCGGCTTGCGCATGCAGTTCCTTGTTGTCCGGAGCGAACACGACCTGCAACACGCCCGAGCGGTCGCGCAGATCGATGAAAATGAGTTTGCCGTGGTCGCGGCGCACTTGGACCCAGCCCGCGACAAATATGGTCTGTCCCGCAAGCCCTGCGACGTCATTGATGAATGTTTTTTCCATAGTTTTTATTTATGAATAGAAAAATCGTCCCTGCAGCATGCCAATACGATTGACATACTCCAGGGACGACTCTGTCGTGGTGCCACCCTAGGTTGGTGCTTATGCCGAATTGCACGGTCTGCGCGATGACGGGCGCTTCCCGGAGGATTCTACTCTCCTGCTTCGTAGGATTTCTTTCCTCGGCACCGACGCAAAAGTCGGTGTCCCGATCCAAAAGCCTCGGGACTCCGCGGTGTTTGCCGCTTCATTGCCTCTATGCATATTATGGCCCATCGTTTTTAAAAGTCAATTGGGAACCCACGAACCGTTTTGCACGCTAAAGGTCACGGTTCCGTCGGTATCGGTCCTGAATATTTTTGTACCGGCGTCGCCCAGTCGCGCAAGCACGTCTTGAGCCGGCAAACCGTAGGAATTTTTTCCGGATTCAATGACTGCGTAAGCCGGTTGCACAACAGCGAGAAAACCGGCGGAGGTCGACGTCTTCGATCCGTGGTGCGCGACTTTCAAAACATTGACCACGCCCAGCGCGGGCGCCAATTGTGCTTCCACCTTGTTCGATATATCCCCAGTGAAGAGCATCGTTGCAACGCCTGACGTCAAAACTCCGGCAATCGCGCTGTCGTTGAGTTTGTTTGCCGGAAGGTTTGCGTGCACCGCAAGATCCGTATCAGGCCAGAGCACGGAAAAATGAGTCCGACCCATCGCGATATCCATGCCATTGCGCGCAAACACAACCGGAACGTGTTTTTCCTTGAGCACATCGGCGATCTGGGCATCCAGGGGATCTGTCGTCCCGATACCATTAGTAATAACCAGCCGTACGTCATAGCGCTTCGCCAGCTCCAAAAGTCCTGCCACATGATCGCTGTTGGGATGCGTAAGCATGACGATATCGAGCGTTCTTCTCCCTTGCCCCGTAATCGCATCCATTGCCTGCACGGTTTTTACGGACGGTCCGGCATCGATGAGAAAATTGATCGCGCCTGCTTGCACCAGTTCCGCATCTCCTTGCCCCACTGACAAAAAATGTACGCGCGCTGCTTCTGCACGGTAGCGCCCAGCCAATGCCGCATACACGCTCATATTGGCGGCAAGCAAACCGATCAGGGCATACGGCAAGAACTTATGCATGAACGTCTTTCATTTTCGAAATCACGAACCACGCGATACCGGCATAATACGCAATGACCCATGCCGAAGAAATTCCGGAAACCTGCGCGGCAGAGAACGGCAGCGAGGCAAACCACGTGATCGTATGCGTGATGAACAGGAAAAACGGCATACTGACAAACGCAATCATCTTGCCCAAAACGTTCCAGAGTAAAAAACCCGTGCCGGCTGCAAACGACACCGCCATGGCAACGGGAATCAGAGGCAAAACAATGAAGTTGGCTGCTAGCCCGAGAAATGAAACCGTGCCGGATTTGAGTACGAGCACCGGCATGACCAACGCCTGCGCACATAACGTTTCGATTGCCATATGTTTCCATTCCCCGCCGCCGCCCGGGCGTCCGCGCTCAACCTTGATAAACAGCGGCGCGAGAATCATAATGCCGCTTGTCGCCAAAAACGAAAGTTGGAATCCGAGATCGAATATCACGGACGGCTGCCAAAAAAGCATCGCGACTGCGGCTGCCGCGAGCGCATTCCGCCCGTATCCTGACCGGTAAAACCGCTCGGCCACGATCACAAGCGAACCCATGATACTGGCGCGAACCGCGGATGCAGGCGCGCCGACAAATGCCGTGAACAACGCCAGAAGCCCGAGCACGGCGATCCAAATCAATTTGCGCGGCACGGTCATCCAATGAAAAAATCGATATGCATACGAAGCGACCAACGTAACATTGTACCCAGACACCGCGATCAAGTGCAACGTCGAAGTCGTGCGCAATGCCTGCATGAATCCGGCGTCAAAGCGCACGCCCGCAGCACCGGTCAAAATGCCCTGTGTGAAGCTTGCGATCGGTTCGGGATACAGCACCCCGAACACGCCGCCGAAGCCCTGCGACAGGGCGCGCATCCAAGAACCTAGCGCAGGAAAAAATTCGGGAAACGCGGCAGGCAACAGAGCGATGCGCAGCGATGCGATAACAAACCCCGCAAGCACGGCGAACGCTCCCGCGCGCAGCGCGCGCGGGAGCAACGCCGCGACAAAACAAAAACAAACGCACAAAAGCGCAACCGCCCAAACCGTCATGGAAACCAATGAAAGCAAAACTACGGTTCCCATGAAACCTGCACATAACAGGAAAAATAAATTGGCGCGCATGATCACGCGGCTGGTTTTGTTCCGAACAATGCTATCTTTTTGCGAAGCACTTGCTTCATGAGTTCAACGGACAGTTGCGAAATTTTGTACGGCGCAACCTCGTCTTTCATGGTTTGAAGGCCTTCCTCCATGCCCGTTTTCCACGCAAGGCGCAATTCCGTATTGATATGGATGATCGAGATGCCTGCGTTCACCGCGCCCGAAATCAGATCGTCGGAAATACCCGACGCGCCGTGCAGCACCATGGGCGTATGGGCGTTCTGGCGCAATTCCTTGATCCGCTCAAGGCTGATATTTTCCTTATAGCCTTTCACGATGCCATGG
>JAKALE010000083.1 GCA_021813305.1 bacterium | reverse complement strand
AGGCCTGGAGCAATACGGGAAACATCGTACAGGACAGCGCGATGGTGTTCGTCAACGGCTATTATAATCCCACGAGCATCCTTTCATTGACCAAACAGTCACGCGATCTGACCGTGACCGCGTCCAATACGTATTACAACGACTTGTACACGGTTCCCGGACGGGACGTCGAGTTCCAGCTTGTCGTGAGCAACGTGGGCAATACGAGCGCCACCAACGTCATGCTGCAGGATGCCTTGCCTTCCGGCATGACCTATGACGCGAACAGCACTACGATCGACGGCAACTACACGTCCGACGGCATTATCGGTTCAGGCATCAATCTGGGCACCATGTATCAGGGACAGACCCATACAGTCAAATTCCGCGCGACCGTGCAGCAAACAGGATATTTCACGCAAAACACCACGCAAATCGTCAATACCGCGTATACGCGCGCAGACAACGTGTCCCAGATTCAGGCGACCGCCAATGTGTGGGTGGTCAAATCCGGCCGCGTTTTGGGCGCATCGACGGTTGATACCGGAGTCGATCTTGCCGGCTTGGTGACGCTGGGCAGCACCGGATTCGGATCGGTTATTCTCGGCGCCTATCAGGTCGCGCGCAAACGCCTGCTTCGCTCCAAGATCATGGCGTTGCGCCAAATCGGAACGGTATAATCTTCGATATATTTTTTGAGCAACAAACCCGCCGATATCGGCGGGTTTGTTGTCTATACGAAACGCGCCGCGTGTTTTACAATGGACTATATGTCATGGATCCGCGCGCTCATCGGATTGTTCTATCGAACGGTTGCGAAGCCGGTCTTATTTTTGTTCGATGCCGAGGCTGTACATGACGCGACGGTCGCATTCGGCGCGTGGGCGGGGAATATATCCGTGGTTCCGGCACTGCTGCGTTATCGCAGCAGTGCGCTCAATCAGGCGCTTGACGGCATCGCGTTCGAAAATCCGGTCGGTCTTGCTGCGGGATTCGATTACAACGGCCAGCTTGCGCATGTTTTGGGCAATGTCGGTTTCGGATTCCATACGGTCGGAACCGTAACCGCTTTGCAGTATCGGGGCAACGCCAAGCCGCGTTTGGGGAGATTGCCAAGATCCAAGGCTTTGTTCGTGAATAAGGGGTTCAAGTCGGCAGGCGCCCGAGCCGTGCGCGACCATCTGGATTCACTCGACCTTTCGCGCGAAGTCATCGGCATCAGCGTAGGCGCATCCAACGTTCCGGACGTGGATGGGCCGGATCGCGCGATTGCCGACTATTGCGAAACGTTCAAAACCTTCCGCGACGCCGATTACGTGAAGTATTTCGAACTGAACATCAGTTGTCCCAACACGAGGATGGGCGATCCGTTTTTGGGCCGCGAAGCGTTTTTGGATCTTGTGCGCGCAGTTGCGGATACGGGCGTGCGCCAGCCGATTTGGGTCAAAATGCCCAGCGAACTTTCCTGGGACGCGACGCGCGAACTCATGGATGTCGCGCTGGGGCAGGGCATGCATACGTTCATTTTTTCCAACCTGGCCAAAAACAGGAGAAACGCCGCATTCGATCCCGAAGAACTTGCGCGTTTCAGGAGTTGCAAGGGAAATTTTTCCGGCAAGCCGGTGCAAAAATTGTCAGACGATCTGATTTCCCGCTCGCATGCCGAATATCAGGGAGAAGCGGTGCTGATCGGGTGCGGCGGCATTTTTTGCGCCCAGGATGCGTACGAAAAGATCCGCCGCGGCGCGCATTTGGTACAATTGATTACCGGCATGATTTTTCAGGGACCGCAGCTGATTGCCCAGATTAACGAAGAGCTTGTTGCCCTGGCGCGTGCCGACGGCTTCGCGCGCGTTTCGGATGCGCGCGGCACGAAAATGACCTATTCATGACATGGCGTTCGTAATCGAATTTTTCGCAGGCATCGCGGCTACTTTGATGTGGGTGCCGTTGGGAATTGCCGCGTTCTTTGTCCATGCGACGGCTCCGTTTACTCACGTGAACGTGCAGGGCATGGAGCAGCCGGGCATCGTGTTCTCCGTCAAACAGGCCGAAAGCTTTCACGAGGATCCTATGAAGATGTACGATGCGATACTGGACGATTTGCATCCCCAATATATCCGCCTCATTGCGTATTGGGACCGGATCGAAAAACAGCAGGGCACATTCGATTTTTCGGAGCTGGACCAGTACGTCAAAAAGGCGGAACAGGACCACGTGCTTCTGACCCTTATTGTTGGCAGGAAAGTTCCGCGCTGGCCGGAATGCCATATTCCCCAATGGGCGCAGGGGTTGGGCGAGGCAGACCAGGAAAAGGCTTTGGATGCGTATTTGACCGCGTTCGTGAACCACTACAAGAATTCCGAAGCCGTGGAGTTGTGGCAGGTTGAAAACGAACCGTTTTTGAACTTCGGCCCGTGCCAGTACGAGCGCGAAGTCAATGCCGTCGGGCGCGAAGTTTCCCTGGTACACTCCCTTGATTCGCGGCCGGTGCTCGTTACCGCAAGCGGGGAGTTGCAGACATGGCTGCGTCCGTTCCTGACCGGTGACATCGTGGGTACGTCCTTGTACCGCAGGTTTTTCCTCACTACGCCGTGGTTCCGCATCGGTTTGAATTATCCGCTGCCCTCCTTGTTCTACAAACTGAAAGGCGATCTGTACCGGGTGTTCTATCCCCATAAACAACTGATGATCACGGAGCTGCAATTGGAGCCATGGCTGCCGGTCAGCATCGCACAGGCTCCATTGGACACGCAGTTCAAAGAACTGCCGTTCTCTTCGTTCAGGGAGTATATCGGATATGCTAAAGAGACCGGCATCGCGCGGGTGTATTTGTGGGGAGTGGAATGGTGGTATTGGCTCGCTCAACACGGGCACAGCGAATATTGGAATTATGTTCGGAACACTGTTTTTACGCATTAGGGATTTGGTGGCGCGCGTATCGCACAACGCCGTCGACCGCATCGCGTTCGTGCTGCTTGCCTGCACTGGGTTCGGGCTTCTCTTTGTCATGGGCTGGTATGCGGGGATTGGAAAAATCGCCGGCATCCTGTCGGGACTCCCGTTTTCCCGTT
>JAKALE010000082.1 GCA_021813305.1 bacterium | reverse complement strand
GGTCGGAAAATCAGGACCCTTCACGAACTGCAAAAGATCCGCGGTGGTCGTTTTCTGGTGTTTCAGCAAATACTGCAAAGCGTCGATGATTTCTCCGACGTTATGCGGCGGAATGCTCGTTGCCATACCCACGGCGATGCCCACGGACCCGTTGACCAAAAGATTGGGGAGGCGCGACGGCAACACCTTGGGCTCCTGCTTCGTATTGTCGTAGTTCGGGACGAACTCAACCGTGTCTTTCTCGATGTCCGCAAGCAATTCTTCCGCGAATGCCGCCATCTTTGCCTCGGTGTACCGCTGCGCTGCAGGAGAATCTCCGTCGATCGATCCGAAGTTTCCTTGGCCAATGACCAACGGATAGCGAAGCGAGAACGGCTGCGCCAGGCGCACGAGCGAATCATAGAGCGCGACGTCTCCGTGCGGATGGTATTTTCCCATGGTTTCGCCGACCACGCGCGCGGATTTCATGGTCTTGCCCGAATGACGCAAGCCGAGTTCGTGCATGGCGAACAAAATCCTGCGCTGCACGGGCTTAAGGCCGTCGCGCACGTCGGGAAGCGCGCGCGCAATAATGACCGACATGGCGTACGTGATGTACGATTCCCGCATTTCATGCAAAATGTCGCGCGTTTGCACGCGTTGGACAAGCGCTTTGGATTCTTCCGGTTTTTGTTTCGGTTTCGATGGCATAGAAATAGCTGATTACCAATTGGGTGAAGCGATGGCAGGCGTCGTTGATGCCGCTTGGCCCGCGACCGGGAGCAAAACCGGCGAGTGGTCAGGAAGCGCGGGTTGCACGTCGGGGACGCCGCGCAGCACGCGGAAACGCTCGGCGATCCAGTCTCCGATATGCAAATTGGAAAATCCGGAACCGACCGCATGCTGGACATACATAAGGCCCTGGCGCGCCTGATCAAGCATTTGCGCAAAACGCGCCGCCGCCTGTCGCCCGAATGTCTCCTGGGAAGATTCCGGAATCTGCTGCGAGACGGTCACACGCTGCAATGTTTGATAAAACGACACGCTCCACACATACAAAGCAAGGGGCACAACCACGATCACGACCGTCCAAAAGAACAGGACGCGTGTGGCGCGCTGCTGTTTGCGGATCGAACGCAAAAACGAAATGACCGGGTTCATGACTTGGAAACAAGTTGAGGTCTGAGCAGCACCAAACGCGTTTCGGACTCGGAAATGTCGCGCTGTTTGATGGACACTTTGTCCTGTTCCTCGGCCTTCATATTAATTTCCTTGAGAAACGTCTCGATGCCGTCCATGCGGCCTTTCATGCCCGGCACCTTGTAGTGCATGGGAACGATCACGGATGGTTCAAGCTGACTGACAAGGTTTGCTGCGTATGATGCCGTGCATGCGCCCGCACCGCCAACCGGAAGAAATAAAATATCTACGCCTTCGAGCTTATGCACGGTTTCCTCAGGGAGTTTTGCATCGGTGAGGCCGCCCAGGAATCCGATCGTCATCTGCTCTGCCCTTACCACGAACACCGTATTTTGCACCGCGTCTTTTTGTTTCGGATTTGCGGTTGCGATGCCGTACGAAAACACGCCCTTTGCTTCGTATTCTCCGGGCTCGTCAATGCGTATCGCGCCGTCCTCGATGCCGGAAACGCCGTTATACGCAGGCGTATCCTGGGAAACAAATACGATGTCGGCTTTGAATCGCGGCGATTTTTGGATACCCCATTCTTCGATTTTCGAAAACGGACTGAACGCCAACGTCGCGTCGCGCGTTTCAATCTTGAAACAAGAAAGTCCGTACCACGTGATTGTCATAGCGATAAAAGATATGCTTGGGAATGCGCGGGAGCGCATGCGGATCCCCTGCATCATAGCATATCCTATTTTTTCTTTCTATTTCGCCCTGCCGAAGAACGACCAGCATTTTCTGATGTTGCCGACTTTCTTGTTTGCGTTTGCGTATACTTGCGAAAAATAAATCGGCCCGAGGTCCGATATCCGGGTTTGCCGAGTCTGCCGCCCGTTTTTGCATAATTGGACATATGTTGAGTATAATACATGAGCAGCTGCGCGCTTTCCGCCAGGGGCGGATCCGCCTTTGGCGGAAGCTCAACGATAAAACGCATCAAACCATTTCCCATGGACGCATAGCTCAGCTGGTTAGAGCACTTGTTTTACACACAAGGGGTCTCAGGTTCGAATCCTGATGCGTCCACAAATCCTATGACGACCCTTATCCTGTTCACGATATTCCACGGTTTCCTCACCCTGATCGCGCTGGGCATTTTCCTGTTTACGCTCGCCATGCTCATTTCCAATTTCACCAACTCCATCTACGTTCCGTCAGGGACAAAAACCATGCGAGAAATTCTTGCGATCGTGAAACCGAAACGCGGATCCGTCTTTCTCGACCTTGGCTGCGGCGACGGCAAGGTCGCGCTTTGGGCGGCAAAAACATTCGGTGTCGAGGCCATCGGCGTTGACGTCAATCCGTTGCTCGTCGCGTGGGCTCGGGTCAAAGCCATGCTTACACATGCGCGCACGGCTCATTTTTCAGTCGAAAACGCGTTCAAAACCGATATTTCGCGAGCAGACTATATATATGTATTCCTGCTCCCCAAATTCCTCGAAGAGCTCACGCCGAAATTCGAAAAGGAACTCAAAAAAGGGGCGATGGTCGTTTCCCATGGATTTCGCATAAAAACATGGGACAAAAACCTGGTGCGAACAATTCCGGGCAAGCCGTTTCCGACGTACATATATAAAGCGCCGGGCGCTTGACATAAGCAGGAAGCATTTTACAATAAGCAAAACTAGTCATCTGTTTTTCATATGAAGAAAATCTTCGCCGTTGCCGCAGTCCTGTCCCTTGTGTTGGGAGTCGGACTTCTTGCGTACACGGTTCAGCCCCAGGTCGCGCACGCTGATTATTCGACAACCCTTCCGTCGCCGGTCAACAGCATCTCGGATCTGTTCCGTCTCATCGACAAGGTGCTCGGATTCGTATGGACCGTGCTTATCATCATGTCCATCATCACCATGATCAGCGCAGCCGTGCTCTACATCACGTCCCAGGGAGATGCGGACAAAACCACCCAGGCGAACAA
>JAKALE010000081.1 GCA_021813305.1 bacterium | reverse complement strand
CATACGAATAAAGAATGCCTGGAGTTATTATTTTGCTTTTTTCTGTCCTGCTGCCGGAGACGGGGCTGCCGGAGCTGCGGCTGCCTTTTGCTTCGCTTCCATTTCTTTCTGGCGCTTACCTCCGTGGCGGATGAATTTGCGCGTCGTGGAAAATTCGCCAAGTTTGTGCCCAACCATGTCCTCAATAATGAGCACAGGCACAAAGTCCTTCCCGTTATGGACGCCGAACGTAAACCCGATCATCTCGGGGACAATCGTCGATGCGCGCGCCCATACCTTAATCACGCCGCCTTCCTGCGGTTTCTTTCCTGCGACCTTCTTGAGTACATTGGGGTCGACATACGGTCCTTTTTTCAAACTGCGTGACATATGGGATGATGTTATTTCTTCTTACCAGTCGGCCTGCGCGACACAATAAAGGCGTTGGACCACTTGGAGCGGTTGCGCGTTTTGTGTCCTCCAGTGATGTTGCCCCATTTGTCCTTGGGGCGCTTGGTGCCGCGCGTCGTGCGGCCTTCGCCTCCGCCATATGGATGATCGCGAGGGTTCATGACTTTGCCGCGCACGGTCGGACGAATACCCATATGGCGCGATCGGCCCGCCTTGCCCAATTTTACTGCACGGTGCTCGATATTGGAAACTTGGCCGATAGACGCAAACCCGGCACATGGCACTTTGCGGATTTCTCCGGACGGCATCTTCAAGTGCGCATACGATCCCTCGATCGCCATTAATGTCGCGTATGATCCTGCTGAACGCGCAATCTTGCCGCGCTGGCCGGGCATAACTTCTATATTATGCACCTGCGTTCCCACAGGAATGTTCTTTAACTGCATACGGTTCCCAGGACGCACCGGCGTTTTCTCCGCGATTTCGATCGGATCACCGACCACGACTCCCTGCGGTGCAATCATATATGCGCGCGCGCCGTTCCGAAACACGATTTTACAGATGAACGACGTACGATTCGGATCATATTCGATGGTCTCCACGCGTCCAATCTGATTCAAAAACATCTGACCGAATTCAACCAGGCGATATTGCTGCTTTTCTCCGCCGCCCCGATGGCGCATGGTGATACGGCCGAATGCATTGCGGCCCGCGCGATTCTTCTGGGAACGAAGAAGCGACTTATGCGGCTTGACGCGCGACAGCTGCGTGTAATCGGCGACTTGGTAATGTCGGCGCGCCGGGCTGGTTGGTTGTACAATTTTGATCGCCATAGGTTATGCAAATGAGATCGTATCTCCTTTTTTCAAAAACACGATCGCTTTCTTGAATCCAGACACGAATCCGCGCGAACGGCCGAGCTGCTTGGCCTTGCGCGGCATGCGCACGGTATTCACCTTCACCACCGTCACTTTGTACATCTTCTCAATCTCGCGCGCCACGTCAATCTTCGTCGCACTGTCCGCGACTACAAACGCATACGCGTTGGATGTGTCCTTTGCAACAGTCGCCTTTTCGGTGATACGGGGTTTTTTGACAACAGTGCGGCCGCGACGCCCACTTGCGGCGCGGGCTGGTTCCTGCTTTTGCTGATTCTTCTGTTTTGATTCAAAAAGCTTCATACGGTTGATTATGCCTTTGCTTCCGACTTCAAGAATGACGCGAGTTGCTTGAGTGAATCCTGCGTAAAAACAAGCGAGGGATAAGCCATAACATCAAGCATCGTGATATTGGAAACCGGATTCCATCGGATCGACTTAAGATTGCGCATGGCCCTCGTCTCATCCTTCTCGGCGAACGAATGCACGAACAACACGTTTCCTTTCCCCAGTTTCTCCTGGAGTATTTTGACGAACGCAGCCGCCTGCTTGGTTTTGCCTCCGCCAAACGCTGGCTCCTGGTCGATGATCAAAACCTTCTTGTCACTTGCCCGCATGCTCAATGCCATCTTCAATGCCTTTGTTTTCATTTTCGCATTAAGTCCAAGGGTATATACGCGCTCGTTGGTCGGACCATGGGTCACGCCGCCGCCTTTCCAAATAGGCGAACGAATTGAACCATGGCGCGCCCTGCCCGTCCCTTTCTGCTTCCAAGGCTTTTTACCTCCTCCGGACACATCGCCACGGCCTTTGACTTGAGCAATTGGTTTACGGGTACGCAACTGTAAAATGCGCACCACCTGGTGTATTAAATCGAGATTCGGAGCAACGGCAAAAACGGCATCGGGAAGCGTTACTTCCTTGACTGATTCCCCCTTCAAATTGATGCACGGTGCCTTCATGGATAATTAACGCGATTTGATTTGGACCCATGCGCCATTCGGACCGGGAACCGCGCCGTAAAGCATCATGACGTTCGCATTCTGATCAGTCCGGGCGACCACAAGATTGCGGACGGTAACGCGCACATTTCCCATATGACCTGCCATGCGCAAGCCCTTGCGCACTCTCCCTCCAGCCCTGGCGCCGCCGCCGATCGAACCAGGTTCGCGCTCTGCGTGCTTTTGTCCGTGCGAACGGGGTCCTCCGGCAAATCCGTGACGCTTCACGACTCCCGCAAATCCCCTTCCCTTGGTCACGCCAGAAACAGAAACGCTGTCTCCTTCTGCGAACTGCTCAATGCCGATCGCCGCTCCTTGCTCAAAAGACTGTCCTTGGGGCAAACGCATCTCGCGCAATCCCCTGAACAATCCGATATCCTTGAGCGCGGTTGCCTGGGGTTTTGCCATGCGCTTTTTGGTTCCGTATCCGAATTGCGCGGCATCGTATCCGTCGGTCTCCTTGGTCTTCACTTTCGTAACTTTCATCGGAGCAACGTCAATCAAGGTCACTGCCTTCGCAGTTTTCTTGTCAGGATCGAACACTTGCATCATGCCTATTTTTTTTCCGATGACGTATTTCATAGAGAAATCAAAGAGAATCGTGCAATTGAAAAGCGCCTGTCTCGGCGCTTCTCAATACTAACATAGAGCGTCCGAACCGTCAATGCGCGTTGCGACCGTTTCATTCATATCAGGAGATCATCTTTACTTCGATATCGGTCCCCGCAGGAAGATTCAGATTCATGAGTGCCTCGATGGTCTTGGACGAGGGGTTCAAAATGTCGATGAGCCTCTTATGGACCCGCATCTCGAACTGTTCGCGCGCCGTCTTGTGCACGAAC
>JAKALE010000080.1 GCA_021813305.1 bacterium | reverse complement strand
CCAACGGCATCGCGCTCAAATACCAGGATCAGGTGGTGAGTGGGGTGCAGTGGTGAGGAGTGCGCATCCATGCAATTTCTTGTCTGGTCCCCAGTTATTAAAAATACTAGTTGTTTTGCTAAGAAAAAATTTTACACTGCATATGTAGCCAGTTATTTTTTCTTGCGAAACTTTCTAATTTCTCAATTACTCCTGCTGCGACAAGAAATTGCATGGATGCGCCAATAACAGAAAGAGAAAATAATGCGGTGCGACATTCATTCTGAAAAATACCGATACCTCGCGAGCTTCAGCGGTTCGTGAGTATCTATGCTCTCGGTACCAAGCTATTTTAAGGACCAAGCTTTCAGCGTCTGCGATAATTATTTTCAAAACGAATATCGCTAACTAGAGAATAGAGGGGCTGGTTGTAACCATTGCAAATTCATGAAAATTATGGTATACTATTAATATAGTGTTCTCTTCTCCTCCTGGGTTATCCGTTGCGGGCGACAACGGATAACCCTAAAAAATAGCAGGCTTGTGCGTTGCGCGAGCCTGTTTTTATTTTCTCTCCATGAAGAAGAAAAATATGAGCCGTTTTGACTCTTGATCTCATTCAGGCTATACTTGATGCGCGGGGTGGAGAAGTGGTCATCTCGCGAGGCTCATAACCTTGAAATCGCAGGTCCGAATCCTGCCCCCGCAACAGTATATGAATATCTCCACCATGGTATTTTCTTCCTTTTTCTTCTTTTCGTTTTTTGCCAGCATCGCCTGAGCGGCTTTCTCGTATCTATCCGAAACAAAAAGCCGCAGCCATGCGGCTTTTTGTTTGAACGCCGAATATAAAAAAGCTATACTAATACATCTATTTCCATGGATTTCGAATCATTGAAACAAACCGCGCTTGCCGAACTTAAAAAAGCGGCAACCGAGCAGGAACGAGAAGCATGGCGCGTCAAGTATCTTGGCAGAAAATCAGAACTTTCGCTGTTTTTGCGCTCTTTGGCTGACAAAACCGACCAAGAAAAACGCACGCTCGGCCCGCAGGCTAATGACTTGCGCAAAGAATTGGAACTACGCTTTGCAGGCGCGCAAGCCGGCAGCCGCGTGAGGGGCGATTCTGTTGCATTCGACGTGACCCAGCCGGGCACGAAGCACGAATCAGGGCATCTGCATCCTTTGACCGTAGTATCGCGCGACATTTTGAAGATTTTCATGGCCATGGGATTCGACGTGGCGACCGGTCCCGAGATCGAAAGCGCATATTACAATTTTGACGCACTCAACATTCCGGCATGGCATCCGGCGCGCGAAACCATGGACACGATGTGGCTCGAGCTGCCCGAATTGAAAAAAGATCTGCCGGAACAATCGCGGGAAGGGTACGCGTATCCTGCGGGATACAAGTTTCTGCTCAGGACCCACACGAGCCCGATTCAGGTGCGCTACATGCAAACCCACGAGCCGCCGCTGCGCATGGTGGTCGGGGACGGCAGGGCGTTCCGCAACGAGGCGACCGATGCGCGCCATGAATTTCAGTTGAACCAATTGGAGGGATTGATGATCGGCACAGACGTGTCCATCGCGACGTTGCGCTCCGTGATCCATGACTTTTTCAAACAGTTCTTCGGCCCAGAAGTGAAGATGCGCATGGTGCCGTCGTTTTATCCGTTCGTCGAGCCCGGCGTTGACATCACGGTTTCGTGCATCGGCTGCAACGGAAAAAACAAAGCGTGCAAGATCTGCGGCGGACTGGGATGGCTTGAAGTCGCCGGAGCGGGCATGGTGCATCCCAACGTGCTCAAGGCAGTGAACATTGATCCGAAAAAATGGCAGGGGTTCGCATTCGGATTCGGCGTGGACCGCCTGGCCATGACTAAGTACGCGATTCAGGACATCAGATTGTTCATGTCGGGAGATGAGCGTTTTATCAAGCAATTTTAGCCCTATGAAATTTTCTTATCCGTGGATCAAAGAATTCGTGAAACTGGACTTGTCCGCCAGGGAGTTTGCCAATGCGCTCAATGAAACCGCGTTCGATACGGAACTCACTGATGACCCGAATGTTCTTGAAGTGAAATTGCCGCCCAATCGCGTGTGCGATGCGTCAGGCCATCTTGGATTGGCAAAAGAAGCGAGCCGCATCGCCAAATCGCCGATGCGTCATCCTGACGAATCGTTCAAAGTTTCCGCAACAAGGGCGTCGGACAAGGTACACGTGCGCATTCTGGATAAAGATTTGTGCCGGCGCTACACCGCTGCATACGCGGAAAATGTGAAGGTGAAACAATCGCCTTTGTGGATGCAAAAGCATCTTGCCGAATGCGGCGTGCGCCCGATCAACGCGGTAGTGGATATCACCAACTATGTGATGCTCGAATACGGACAGCCGCTGCACGCGTTTGACGCGGACAAACTTGCCAAAGACAAGGCAGGGAAGGCTGTGATTATCGTGCGCAGGTCAAAACAAGGCGAATCCATTACTACGCTTGAAGACAAGTCTTATGAGCTCGCGGGCTCCGAACTTTTGATCTGTGATGCCGCAGGAGCGCTCGCGGTTGCCGGCATCAAGGGCGGCAGGAAGGCGGAAATCGACGAGCATACCACGCGCATCGTCGTGGAATCGGCGAATTTCGATCCGGTATCCGTGCGCAAAACATCGCGCAGTCTCGGAATCCGCACGGACGCGTCGGTACGGTTCGAGAATGACATGGACCCTAATCTTACGGAAAGCGCGATCCACAGAGTGTGCAATTTGATTGAATCGATTTGCGGCGGATCGGTCGCGAAAGGGTTTGTGGACGCGTATCCGAAAAAAACAAAGCCGGTCAAACTTTCGGTTTCCCTTGTGCAGGCGTCAAAGCTTATCGGCATTTCGGTCAGTGCGAAAACCGCGGAAGCGGCATTCGCCCTGTTCTGCGATTCTGTCAAAAAACAGGCAGGAGAAAAGTATGTCCTGACCGTGAATACCATGCGCAGGGATATTGTCCTTGCCGAGGATGCAATCGAGGAAATCGCGCGCTACATCGGATACGACGCAATCGGGTCTCAGACTGTTTCCGAACCCGTGCAGCCGGCAGTGCTCGATGAACGCATGCAGGCAAAGTGGCTGTTCCAGGATGTGCTGGT
>JAKALE010000079.1 GCA_021813305.1 bacterium | reverse complement strand
AGTCAATCAAGCGCTTATCGGCATCGGATCGGGGGGCATGTTCGGTGTCGGGCTCGGGCATTCGCGCCAGAAATTTTCATTCCTTCCGGAAACCATGGGAGATTCGATTTTCGCGATTTGGGCCGAGGAAACCGGATTCGCCGGCGTATCGGCATTGCTCGTGCTCATCGGACTCTTCGTCTGGCGCGGGTTCACCGCGGCCCGGTACAGCAAAGATCTGTATGCGAAACTCCTTGCCGCGGGCATCACCTGCTGGATCGCGGTCCAAACACTGTTCAATATCGCTGCGATTTCCGGACTCATTCCGTTGTCCGGCATCCCGCTTCCGTTTTTCAGCTACGGCGGGTCGGCGCTCATCAGCATTCTTGCCGCATACGGCTTGCTGCTGAATGTTTCGTGCTACACCGTGAAAAAATAAGTCCCGGCTGACATGCAGCAAGATTTTTCAAGGAAGATGGTCCTGGTTATACGTGAAGATATGGAATCGTGGAAACTTACCAACACGGTTGCGCATATCGCCGCGTTTCTCGGAAACAAAATGGATCAGCCGTTTGATACAGGGGATCGGTTCATCTCGCGGGATGGGTTCGAGCTCCCGCGCAATTCCCAATATCCCATCGTGACCCTGAAAGCACCGGAAAAGGATTTGCTCATACTTGCGCAAAAACTTCGGACATCGGGATTGACCTGGATAGCATACACGCAAGATATGGTCGACCTCACAAACGATCAGGATCTGGAACAGCGGATCAATTCGAAAGAGTTTGAAAAACTCTCCGTACTCGGAATCGGAGCATTCGGAACAAAACAGGACTTGAAGCAGTTTACGAATGATTTTCCCCTTTGGAAATAATGTCTTTTTTCCGTGCTACAATATAATCTGTTGTATCTCATAGGAATGCGAACTATTTAGAGGAATCTTTTCCATGAACCCCCTTAATTTATTGGGTTTTACGCTTAAAATCCGCGTGGTTTTAACAGGAGGCGGAACAGGAGGCCACGTCTTTCCGTTATTGGCCGTTGCCGACGAATTACAGGCCCTGCAAGAACAAAACGACTTCAACCTTGAACTGTATTATATCGGACCTATCACGGGACCGGTTTCGTTTGATCCGCTGATATTCGAACAAAAAGGAATACGTGTTATTCCCATTACCGGATCAAGCCCGGCGAATACGCGCAATCCATTCGAAAAATTCGTGAGTTTTTTGCAAAACGTTTCTGGATTCGTACAATGCCTGTGGCACCTGTGGGCGATCATGCCTGATGCCGTTTTTTCCAAAGGCGGATTCGGCGCGGTACCAGTCCTGGGAGTCAGTTTCCTGTATCGAATTCCGATTCTCATCCATGAATCGGATGCGATTCCCGGCAAAGTCAATGAGACGTCGAAAAAAATCGCGTCCCGCATCGCCATCTCGTTCGAAAAATCAGCGCCGTACTTTCCGTACGAACGCACGGCTTTGGTCGGAACGCCGACGCGCAAGGTTTTCTTCCAGGACCAGAACAAGCAAAACGCCCTGGATGCGTTCAAACTCAAACCCGATGTGCCGGTAGTTTTCATTTACGGCGGCTCTCAAGGAGCCCAGGCGCTCAACGACCTTGTTCTTGATCTTCTTCCGCGCCTGGTCGAAAAATACCAGATTATCCATCAATGCGGCACGCGCAATTATCCGACCGTATCCCAGGAATCGGATTTCATGCTCAAAGACAACCAATTCAAGGATCGCTACCGTCTGTACGGATTCATGAACGAAACGCAGGCGCGCGATGCATATGCAAGCGCCGACCTTATGGTTTCGCGCGCGGGAAGCGCGAATATTTTCGAAATCGCGGCGACGCACACGCCGGCAATCCTCATTCCGTTTCCGTATGCCGCCCAAGATCATCAACGCGAAAACGCGTATGAATATGCGTCATCCGGAGCGGCGATCGTGCTCGAAGAAGGAAATATCAAGCCGAATATCCTTATGGATCAGATCGTGACCCTCATGCAAAGCGACGCCAAACGCGATGCGATGCGCCAGGCCGCAGCCACGTTCGCAAAACCGGACGCCGCGCTGACCATTGCCAAAGAACTCATCGCGATGTCCGGCGCCGAAATAAAATAACCGCAGCCATGAGTTCCGCATACCAATCAAAACTTGAAGGGATGGACGGCACCGTGCGCGTACGCATGGCCCCTTCGCCGACCGGTTTTTTGCACATCGGCACGGCGCGCACGACGCTCTTCAATTGGCTGTTCGCCCGATCCCAGGGAGGCACGTTCATTCTTCGCATCGAGGACACGGACAAAGAACGATCAACCAAACAATTCGAGGATAATATTTTAAACGGGCTGCACGCGCTCGGATTCGATTGGGACGAGGGGCCAGACATCGGCGGACCGTACGGACCGTATCGGCAATCGGAACGAATCCCGTTCTACAAGAAATATCTCGAACAACTGCTCGCCGAAGACAAGGCATACCGGTGTTTCTGCAGCAAGGAAGAGCTTGAAGCCCAACTGCAGGAGATGACGTCCCGCGGAGAAGCGCCCCGATATCGCGGCACATGCAGCACCCTCACCAAGGAGCAAATCGACACGAATCTTGCCAAGGGGAAACCGTATGTGATCCGCATGCGCATGCCCGGCAAAAAGATTTCTTTCGACGACATGATCCGCGGGAAAGTCTCGTTCGACACCTCGTTGTTCGGAGATATTATCATCGCCAAAACCACGGATGAACCCCTCTACAACTTCGCGGTGGTCGTGGACGACCACGAGATGAAAATCACGCATGTCATCAGAGGGGAGGAACACCTGTCCAACACGCCCAAGCAAATCGTGCTCCAAGAAGCATTGGGATTCGAACAAATCCAATTCGCGCATCTTCCGCTTATTCTCGACGCGGACCGCACCAAGCTTTCCAAGCGCAAGGGAACGACCACGAGCGTCGACGAATATTTCCAGGAAGGATACCTTCCTGAAGCGCTCATCAATTTCATCGCGCTCCTCGGATGGCATCCGTCGGGAGACAAAGAACTGTTCACCCTGAATGAATTGGTCAAGGAATTTTCCATCACGCGCGTGCAAAAAACAGGAGCCGTATTCAACGCCAAACGGCTTGATTGGCTCAA
>JAKALE010000078.1 GCA_021813305.1 bacterium | reverse complement strand
CGCGTGTGCGCGAGCTGCTCAAGCTGCGGGCCGATTTTATCCACGTCCTGAATGCCGGTTGCACGCGTTTGTCGTGCAACTTTCAGCGCCTGTTGGAAGGATGATCTCACCTGGGTGGAGTTCGTTCCTTGTGTGCAACTGGCCTGGGCTTGTCCCACTGCGCTTTGAATGGCTGACTGGAACGCGTTGAGGACTTGTTCGACCGCGGTGCGATGCTGACTGATCAATTGATCCGCCGTCTGGCGGTATGCGCTGCGAGCCGCATCAACTGCTTGTTCGCGTGCCGCGACGGCAGTTTCAACAGCGCTTTGAAATGCTGTAACAGCCTGTTTTTGCGCGTCGGTCTTCGCGCGGCCGTTCAGGCGCGCGTAAAGATTCTGACGGTTTTGTGACCATTGCTGGCGATGCTGCGCCAACGTACCATCAGAATCCTGGCGATTGGTTTTTACTTTATCCGATTGCGTTTGGATCCGTGTTTGGAGATTTGTAATCTGTTTGGAGACGTTCTGCTCGTATTTTTGCGAAAGCGTTCCGAAGCGCGTGCAATAATTTTGCATACCCGACTCCGTGCCTGATGCGTTGCCTAGCGCCAGCGCGGGAGATCCCGTAAAGGGCGTTGCTGCAAACATGGACATCAGTGCAAGAGAAATGAATGCTCGTTTCATGGCAGCGGATTTTGGGCGGAATCGATCGAAGAAGTGATCGCTTGTCCGTTTCCAGACATAGTTTGCGCATCCTGCGACCCGTCCTGTGCGGAGAAGGATGCCGATTGGTTTGCTTCGGTTCCCAAGGAACTCAAGTCGACCCCCGAAACCGAACCGAGATTGGTGTTGAGCGGAGTGACACCCGCTTGTCCTTGCGGGGTTTGCTGCTGCACCGGAGCGTTTTCCTGCGACGGGGCCGCCGGAGGCGTTGCCGGAGCGTTGGTTTGCATGCGGATGAAGTAATATCCCCCGCCCGCAACAGCCGCCAAAACCACAATCCCAATGATAAGATACGATGTTTTCATCGTGGTTCAATGGTATTTAGTGCATGCGCAATCTCGACATGATCGCGCAAATGTCTGGTATTGTAGCAAATCCGGCGCAAAATCAAGTGCACGACGTTATACGGAATTTGCATGCAAGGGTTGATGTGTCAGGAAAATTTGAATTTTGCGTTGAGATTCCGGTAGAAATCGTTTTCCGAAAATTCAGCCAGGCGCGCGACCCGGCCGCTTTTCGCGACGATAATCTCATCCCTTTCTTCAAGGGGAAATATTTGGGTGCCGTCCGCGACAAAGAGAACATTCACTGTCTTTTTTGTTCCCTTTAGCATAAGCAGGTCGTATGGGCGGAACGATTTTACCGCGATGTGTATGGCTTCTGTGTCTTTTACGATGATGCTCGGTGTCGGCACTCCGTGATCCAGCAGCTCCGTGATGGCTATGCAGGTAAGGTCAGGAGCAATGATTGGGCCGTGAGCGGACAGATTGAATGCCGTCGAGCCGGTCGGTGTCGAAATCAGTATCCCCGACCCCCTGATATGCTGCATGGCATAGCCTACGATGCGTACGTCAAGTTCGACTATGCTTAAGGGGTTTTGTACGATTATTTCATTAAGTGCGTCAGTGGCAAAAACAACTTTCCCTCGCCGCCAGACCGATCCTTCAATCATGATGCGCGTCCGCGGAATATACATTCCTTTGATAAACGCCATAGTCTGTTTTTCGAATGCCCCGGGATCAGTCACGGAAGCCAGAAATCCGAATGTTCCGATATTGAGGCAAAGCATGACAGGTGGTTTTTGCGCTCCGTATGCATGTACTGCTTCAATAATGGTTCCGTCTCCTCCCGGAACGATGATTGCGTCAGGATGTTTCGTCGTGCGAACAACACCCGATTTTTCAAGCACCGGAATAAGTTTGCGTTTCCATAAGACCGCCTGACTGTTGTCGGGACGGAAATAAAAATCCACTGAGCGGATCGGGCGTTCCATACAAACAGTATTCTCTTGTACGAAGAATCAGCGGCCGAAAAGGTTTCCGGGCTTCCAAGGCGTACCGAGCATCGGTAGTAAAAACCGGTCGGCTCCCCAGTATCCGGCGATTTTCCAGGCAAGAATCAGTCCTGCGGAAAGCGCGAATAAGGTGGGATTGACGCTTACGGTTCCGGCAAGCAGATAATTGAGATTCATGAACATGCCGAAAAACGCCGCGATGCCCGTAAACGCTCCGACGATCAGCCCGAGACCGACTGCAAATTCCCCGATGGCGACCGCATGCGACCATAGTTGCGCATAGGGAAGCACCGCGTGCTGGAGAAAATAGGCATACCACATTTGGACGTCCGGATGCGTGCCCTGGGTTTTTCCCAATGCTCCTTGCACGAATCCTTTGAGCGCGTTCCCTGCCGACATGCCGATCCATGATGAGCTTTGGAGTTTTTGCCACCCCGCTTCAAGCCATTGCCATCCCACGTAGAGGCGGACAACGAGCCAGAACCAAGACATTTTGGTATTGGAAAAAAGAAATTGCGAAACCGGAGATTCCTCGATGATTTGATTTTTCATGGATAAAATGAATTTTTATTGTTTATGCGCGTCGCGTGATTTCGCGTATGCAAAATACGAATACAGTACGGTCCAAATTACCGTACCGAGAATGCTTCCGATGACGATGGCGAATCCCGCGCGCGGGAACAAAAGCCCGAGCAGCATGGCAAGCGCGGCCCATTGGAATGCTTTGCCCGCGTGTTCATGGGTTTTGCGCCAGACGGTTTCGGATGACATAGTCCAGGGCGTACGGATGCCCATGAACCAGTTTTGTTTCGTCTTGGGAAGAGCGGAACCAATAACGAAGAATAACAGTGCCGTGAGCGGGATCATGACGCGGGCAACCGGCAGGCGCAGTCCGATATTCCAGGCGAGCGCATATCCGTGAATGAGCGCAAGGAACCCGATAATACTCACGATCACGAGATTGTATGCGCTGCGGGATTCTTGCACGTTGCGTTTGAGCGGATCAATGGAAGGCAGAACCGCGAACAAACCGAATAATGCCGCCATTAGTACAGGCGGGAAGAATGCGCCCCAGGCTTTTGTCATGAATCCGTTCGGTTCTCCTGCCAGACCCCAATGCGAGGCCATGCTTTGAGGAAGC
>JAKALE010000077.1 GCA_021813305.1 bacterium | reverse complement strand
GCGCACCATGATATCGAACCGCAGCAACTGCACAAACCATTGTTCGAGCGTATGAGTCTCGATGTCCTTGGTCCATTGTCCGAGGCTGCGCGCCCAGTACGGGTTCACGGACTGCATGAACTCCGCTTGACGCGCGCGCAGGGCAAGCGCGATACGCACCGCGTTCAAAAGCCCAGCGAGGCGCTGCGACGCCTCATGTTCATCCATATGCAAAATATCCGCGCGCGCTTTCCAATTTCCTTGAAGCAATCCCTGCATCCAGTCGAAATACGACGCCATGCTCGAATAACTCAACAGTTCTTGTGCAGACACCGATCCGAACAATGCGAGTTTTTCCACTTCGCTCGCGACAAGAGCAGTGTCTCCGGAGCATGCATCACAGATTGTGCGTGCGACGGTTTTGGACAACGCACATCCTTTTTCTTTTCCGTACGAAACCGCCCACACAACCAGCTCCTCACCTTTCAACGGCTGGAAATCCTGGGTGACAATCTTTTTCGATCTGCTTGGGAACGCACTTTTCGCTCCCCCGTTCCGCACCAACAATATATGCTCAGAATCTAAAAAGAGTTGGGTGAGCCCCTTCAATCCGTCAACTGTATCCTGCGACAAATCCTGATCCTTTCCGTCTTTTGTGCGTGATTTTTTCGCCTCCAAACTCAGAACCACGCAATATTTCTCAGAAAACAAAGACGGGGCGCTCGCACATGCAGCCGCACGTTCCTGCCATGACTCGTCAAGCGTGGAAACGCGCACAACGGAAAAACCTTGGCCCGAAGCGTTCGCAAGTTCCTGATCGACGAATTGTTTTGCCCGGAACCAGTCTTGCCCGGAAACATGTATGACCATACGCACAGCATACCATAATAAAAGTGGCCCTCTCTTACAGGGCCACTTGATCCTGACGGCTCGGATGATAAATTCGCTTTCCTCTCCGGTGCGGTAGGCCATGACAGGCCTTACGCCCAGGACCATATAAGTACGGCCGAGGATTCTCCTGTATCGTGCCGTCCCAATAAAGGAATATATTCGAGCATCTCCTCTCGCACTGGTAATATTATATCATTTTAAAAAAGTTTGAGAAATAGAAACACTCTCTTGCCTGGCAAGAGAGTGTGATTATTTATTCCGACGAGGGTGCGCTTTTCAGTGCTTCCTCGACATACATGAATTCTATTTTGAATAGAAAATTTTTCGGGGTGAGGAGTGAAGACCTCAATGCCCCCGTATTGCAAAATTTAAAATTCAACTCGAATTCGAAGGATCTGTATGTAGTATAGAGAATAAAACCAGCCTGCGTCAAACCGCAGGCTGTGCATAAAAATCGCGCACAGATACTACGATTTACCCCACGTAACGCGTAGTGGATTCGTTTTCATTGATTGCAAAACAATGCCAGCGACGATAACCAGCAACCCGATAACAGATGAAATCAGAATTCTTTCCCCGACCAAAAAATAAATGTATACCAGCGAAACAAACGGAGCAAGGAAAATCAGATTGGAAATCCGCGCCGTATTGCCGTGTTTCAACGCAGAGAGCCATGCCAGTGAACCCAAAACCCCACTGACCGCACCTGCCCAAAATAAACCCACGATATTCCCGAAACTCAGGTGTGACCAAACAGGAAAGGTATGGGAGAAACCGAGGACCAACGCCGATAAACCCAAGTTTAATGAATAAAAGATGAGGTTTTCCGTTGTTTTCTCATATCCGAATTTCTTGTCGAGAACGGAAAACAACCCATACGCTACAGCCCCTGTTGCTGCAAGTAAAATTCCATGAAAGTTTCCCGATTCAAAGGAAAAGATATTCCCATTAGTCACCACGATCATCACGCCAACAAAGGACAGGGCAATCGCAGTTAATTTTCTGGCATCGAATCGCTCTTGCAGAATGATGGTCGCGAAAATAACCACCATGATTGGCCACAAATAATTGACGATGTACGTTTCCTGGGCAGACATAAGCGCAAGCGCACTGTAAAAACAGAATATATAAATAGGAAACCCCAAGAGCCCCGCCCCAATAATCCGCACGTAATCTTTCAATGAGTACGTGGCATATACCTTCATTTTTCCTTGCAAAAGGACGATGCAAAAAAGCGTCGCGGTCGCGAATACCGCGGTTGAAAACATCGTTTGTACCGGCGTCAGGCTATTCAAAAGCAATTTGCCCACTGCGGCGCTCGACCCCCAACACAAAATTGCGAACACAACGTAGATATACGGCTTTATCCGATTATCCATGAACGTCGGTTACAGGTATTTGCGCTTCGCCGCGTTGTGCTCGTCGATGGTTTTTGAAAAAATCGTGGTGCCGTCTTTGGAGGAAAGATAAAACCAATACTCGGAATCCTGCGGATGCAACGCCGCATTAATTGCGTCAATCCCGGGATTGGAAATAGGGGCGGGCGGCAACCCCTTGTTCGAGTATGTATTGTACGGCGACTTAATCTTCAAGTCCTGGAGCGATAAGCCATTCTGCCCTGGCTTCCAATTCGGATTGCGCTGCTTCCATGCATAGATAATCGTCGCATCGACCTGAAGCGGCATGTTCGCCTCCAGGCGCTTCCACAAGATACCGGCAATAATCTTACGATCCGCCGAGTTGTCTGATTCTCGTTCCACCAATGATGCCATAATGACCGAATTCACGAATGCCTGCTGATTCTGCTTTGTCGTATCGTCAAGTTTTGCATACACTTTCTGTTCGAAATTATCGAGCATCTTGCGCACGACCTGACGGACCGTGGTCTTCTGTGCAAACCGATATGTGTCTGGGAACAAATATCCTTCCAGGGAATTGATCGAGTCGCTTGCCAGGAATGGATAGGAAAAATCGTCCACTTGCTGGACTTCATTCACAAAATCGCCGGGTTGGATGAGCCCGAATGTCGCCAGACGGTTATCGATGTCCTGCGCCGTGAACCCTTCAGGAATCACCACCGTGATATCCTCGGGACCTTGAGCAAGGCGATCAACTAAAGATGCAATGGAATACTTGCCGGACAAAACATACGTCCCTTCTTTAAGGGTGCGCGCTTTGCCAGTTACTAGGGCATACAGCTTGAACCTTCCTGGATTGGGCACTGCGTTAGTCGCGGCAAGCTTGTCGCCGATGCCAAAAAGCCGTCGTTTTTAT
>JAKALE010000076.1 GCA_021813305.1 bacterium | reverse complement strand
ATCCCCTAGTGGGCTGCTTTTTCCGCATCCGCAAGCGTTTGATGCACCGTGCCGCGCGGATACTGGGGCGGCGTATATACCGAAACCAGATACATGTTTCCGTATGTTCCGTTGATGATCTGATGCTTGGTGCCGTGGGGCACCATCACGAAATCCCCTTGGCGGAAATCCTGCTCAACCCCTTCTAAAACTATCTTTCCCTGGCCTTCCACACAAAACAGGGCATGATCCGCATAGGCATGCACGGATTCTCCGGCATCTTCGTTTGCCAGAAGCCTCATATGCGTGACCTGGGACTTTTCGCTCGTGAACACTTCCTTGCGGAAATATTCGTTTTGCTTGATCTGGTCGCTGTGTTCGAACAAATGGGACATGGAAGTATAATGAATTTATTTTATGTTTTTATCGAATATCATTCAGGTACGCGCGATCGGGTTTTTTGATCGTATCATGGAACATTTTCGCGTATTCCCACGCTCCCCGCACGACTCCGCGTTTGAACCGCCGACCTGAAAAACGCACATCAAGCGCATGCACCAGGTCGATGCCGCCGATCTTGCTCAAGCGGATCGAAAGTTCGGTATCCTCCCCCGCATTCAAGGACGGATCAAATCCTCCAGAAGCACGATATGCATCCGCGCGAATTGCACAACTATATCCGTTGAGCCATCCGTGCTTCCCCATGACCCACGCGCCCTTGAGCACAACCGGCAAACCGTGATTATACAAAAAGTTCGTCGCACGACCGCAATCATCAATAACGCTCGCGCCAACAATCGCAGCCGCGCCGGGACGCACCACAAAACCAGCAACGATTGATTCGATCCATGTTTCAGGAACAATCGCATCCGCATCCGTGCATGCAATAATATCGCCGCGCGCGTGCGCGCATCCGGTCCGGCGCGCCTGGCCCCTGCCCTTGCGCGACTCGCGGATCACGCGCACCGGAACACGCGGAGCGTACGAACGCGCGATCTGCGCAGTCCGATCCGTGGAAGCATTATCCACAACAATGATCTCGAATGCATGATGCGTGCGCTGGCGCGCAAACGCGTCCAAACACTGGCCGATGAGCCGTTCTTCGTTGTATGCGGGAATGACGACGGATATCATAGGAACTAAAAACTACGACAACGGATCGTGCGTCTCCCGCACGTCGCCGAATTCGTAAAACACCGTCCTGCCGGCAAACGACATCATCGCAAGATTGATCGCGCTCTTGGCAAGGTATCCGATGCTCTGCGCATTGCGGTATCGGCGATTGGACGTCACGACCGGATTGTCCTTGAGAAACGCGAACCTGCCAAACCGCTGCGCTGATTTAAGCAAGTACGCATCGGCGTTGAAATTGATATCGGACCTGAATCCCCCAAACTGCCGATAGACGCTTTTGCGCACCGACATATTGAACCCGTTGGACAGATGAACCACAGAACAACCAAAATTCATAATTGGTTCGATAAAGGCGGTTTGGGGCGTGCGCGGCACAAACACCCCTGGGCCGCCGGCGCAGGAAACCCGCGGATCGCGATACGCCCAGGCGTAGCGGCTTACCCATTCGGGCGGCACGACGCTGTCCGCATCGGTAAAAAGCACAACATCTCCGCGCGACTCCTCCACCCCACACTTGAGAGCATGCACATAGCCCTGGCGCGGTTCGTCGATCACGCGCACACGGCTAAATTGCGAAGCGATCTGGCGCGTGCGATCCGTTGAATTATTGTTCACCAAAATGATTTCGTATTCGCCCTTCGGATACGTCTGGTTTTCCAGCGCAGCAAGGCATGCAGCCACGATTCTTTCTTCGTTGTACGCGGGAATGACGACGGATATCATGGGAAATGCGGAATGCGGCTTAGCGCATCGCGTCGGTGAATTTCACGGTTTCAAAAATCTGATCAAGGATCGAAAACGCGCGCGACTGGTCGAATTGGACCACGGTGCCGGACGGATAATTGCTGATGTTGCCCGTATGCACGGTGAGCGCGAATTCATAGCAGCGTTGCTTGTATTGGGCACGGTACACCCATGAATCGTAAATATTGCCCGCGCCCATATCGGTCGTGGTCGCGAATTTGAACAACGTGCCGTTGATCGTACGGGACTCGACCGATGCGGTCATGCGCTGCAAAGAAGAAAAATCAAAACAGGACGTGGCGGCTTTTTGGTCGTTGCCGGAGCTGACGGTCATATACGCCTCGCCGAAATTGCTCTTCGGAACTTGATATGCATCTTCCGGGAACCGCACCTGGACCATGGGCGTCCCGGCGAATCCGCCGTTGGCACTCTCGCCTTCGCGCAGATCGAAATCCCTGGGATACAAAAACGAAATGCCGGCGTATGATCCGGTTTGCTTGTCATAAAATCCGCTTGTGTACGTTTTCCATGCGTCGCTTGCATACGAGCTTCCTGTTGCATTGGGATTCTGTCCCGGGGCCAGAGCGGGAAGCACCATGTGGTCGACAGCAATGCCTGCCCCCAAGGCAAGTGCCGCAACAATCAGAATCATTCCCAGTGAATAGTGCTTCATGTACGCTTTTCTTTACGGATTGTAGCATTGCCAAATCGCGATGCAACTGACCCCGATGCGGGCACGCGCTTCATAAGTTTTTGCACTGCGTTCCTGCGGAAACAGTGTGCGCTGTGGTCATTGACCAAGCCGGTTGCCTGCATGTGGGCATACGCGATTTTCGGACCGAAAAATCTGAATCCGCGCTTTTTCATGTCGCGCGCCAAAGCTTCTGCCTCGGGAATGGTCGCCGGATAATCTTTCAATGCATTGATGCGGTGTTCGATCGGCCTGTTACTCACCAATCCCCATGCATAGCGCGCAAAACTGCCGAACTCGCGCCGGACCGCACAAAACGCGCGCGCATTGGTTATCGCGGCCTGAATTTTCAATTTGTTGCGCACAATGCCCCGATCGCGCATGAGACGCGAAACATCTCGCGGCGCGAACCGCGCGACTTTGTCAGCATCGAATCCCGCGAACGCTTTTTTGTATGCTTCACGCTTCGCTAAAATCGTGCGCCAGCTCAATCCTGCCTGCGCGCTTTCCAGTATCAAAAATTCGAACAGCTTCTTGTCGTCGTAGACCGGAACGCCCCATTCGTTGTCATGATAGGCAACATACAACGGGTCATGGGCAGGAACCCATGGGCAACGCTCGTGTTTATCCATGCATTATAATCCCCTGCGCGCGCG
>JAKALE010000075.1 GCA_021813305.1 bacterium | reverse complement strand
AAAAAATCAGGCAGACCTTGCAAGAATCGGTGAAACTCCGCATGATCGCTTCGGACGTGCCCGTGGCGGCCATGCTCTCCGGCGGCGTGGATTCAAGCGCCGTGGTCGCATACATGAGCAAATTGTCCGACAAGCCGGTGGACACGTTTTCCGTCGGATTCAAGGATTCTCCGATCAACGAATTGCCGTTTGCGCGCATGGTTGCCCAGCGGTATCATACGCGCCACCACGAACTGGAGCTTTCATTCGCGCATTTTACCGACACCATTCAGGAAATCGCAGAGCAATTCGAAGAACCCTTCGCGGACACCTCGGCAGTACCGACCTGGTATATTTCGCAAGCAATCCACCCGCATGCCAAGGTCGTCATGGGCGGAGACGGCGGAGACGAGAGCTTTTATGGTTACAACAAATACAATATGATGCAGCGTCTGCTTGCCGTGCATAAGCTTGGCGGCAAAGCCCTCGGCGCACCGGCCAGCCTGCTCCCTTCTTCGGGCATTGCAGGAAAGATCAAACGCAAAATGCACATGGCATCGAGCTCACCGGAACAAGCGTTCTTGGACATGATTTCGTTCTTCCGCGAATCGGAACTCGGAAAAGAATATCAGGGATCGCTTCTCGCGTTCATCGTACAAACATTCAAAGAAAGCAACCAACATAGTGCGCTCAAAAAAGTGAATTATTTCGACTTCTCGTCGTACGTGCCCGACGACCTTATGGTCAAAACCGACATTGCGACCATGCGCTTTGCCTTGGAAATGCGCGCGCCCATGCTTGATCATGTATTCGTGGAACTCACAACTTCCATGCCCGACGGCATGAAGTTGCGCGCGAATCAAAACAAATATCTGTTCAAAAAGGCCATGCGCGGCATCGTGCCCGACGAAATCCTTGAGCGACCCAAGCAAGGGTTCGGCGCGCCGCTTCAAGATTGGTTCAAAGAACCGGGCGTTTCCTCGTTCATGCAATCAATACTTCTTTCCAAACAGGCGCTTGCGCGGCCATGGATCAATCCGGTCGCAACCGAACGTATGGTGCGCGCCATGCAACAGGAATCATACACGCGGCTCTGGGCGCTTTTGACTTTGGAACTGTGGTTCGCGAAGTATTTTTAAAACTTCGGCAGCATTCTCCGGCGCAGTACGCCGATCAGTTGTTCGATACCGCCAGGTTTCGGAAAAACCAAAAACAAAATCCATTTCAATACCGCTTTTACGAACGCATGCGCGAAATGCGGATATTCTGTTTTGTGATGCCATATGATAGAAACGATCGTCCATTGCTTCGCGGCTCGTTTTTGCTTTCCGGCGCGGCGCGCATCCTGACTTCCATCCGCAGCGCGCCATTTCAGATAATACCCGGGCAAATTCGCCAACTCGCCTTTTGTGCCGAGTTTCATCCACATATCATAATCCTGGACGAAACGATACTGTTCGCTGTATCCGCCGACTGACAGCGCGGCAGTTCTCCGAAACACGACCGCCGGATGCGCGAACGGATTTTCGAACAGCATGCGTTCGCGGATTTCGTGATTGCCCGTCGGGTATTGCTGACGAAACAGTTCTTTTCTGCCCTGGCCAATCGCGACAAACCACGTTCCCAAAAGCACGCAGCGCGGATGGGCATCCAGGTACAAAACCTGCAAGCGGAGCTTTGACGGGTTGCTCCACGCGTCGTCGTCGTCGATGCGCGCGACATATTCGCCGTGCGCCATGCGCAAACATGCGTTCAACGACTTGGTGAGCCCCTGCGTTTTCTCGTTCTTTGCGTATATGATCCGGGGATCGGCGCAGGATTTCACCACTGCTTCGGTTTCATCGCTCGATCCGTCATCCATGATGATGAACTCGAAATCCCGGAAGGTTTGGAACAGCACGCTGTCGATCGCCTCGCGGATATGCCGCGCGCCGTTCAGCGTCGGCATAATCACGCTGACTTTGGGAATGTTATCCATGCGCGAGCTTTTTAATGAGTTCGTCATACCGGTGCGAAACCGCGTCCCAGGTATACGACATTTTCCATGCCGCAAACGCCTTGTCTGCGAGCGCGCCGCGGCTGTCCTGGTCGTCGAGCAACCGGTTTGCTTCCTTTGCCATTTGGGCAGGAGTGGAAACGATGCGGATATAATCTTTGTGATCCTGGACATTGCCGACATTGGTCGTAATGAACGGAGTTTTTGACGCAAACGACTCGTACATGACCAGAGGCGCGCACTCGAGCTGCGAGCCGAACAAAAACAGATCGGCATGTTTGTACGCCGAAAGCACGAATTCACGGTTCGCGCCGTCCATGACGAACATGTCGCGATGAAGCATGCTCGCAAGCTTGCAATCCATATAACAGCCGACGAATACGTGCGCGAGCTTTTTAATACCTTGCCCCACGGGGATCTGGCCTATCAAAAGGAGCACGGCATCGTCGCGTTTCATTTTCCGGAACGCATCGATCACGAACGCATGGCCCTTGGCAAGATAATGATTGGAAACGGAGATGATGACACGTTTCTTTTTCACCGCAGGAAGGAAGTCGGCTAACGGCCTGATATCTTTTCGTGAAAATTCAGTCTCGGAAGCGCCATTGGGAATCACGACTGCCTTGTCCCCCAGCCCGTTTTTGTCGCCGAACAGCTTGTCTTGGTACGAACCGGACGTATACACGACCGCGTCATAGAATTTGAGCGCAGGAACGTACAAGTCCTGGTAATACGCACCGTACGTCGGATATACCCCATGCCCTGCGGGTTTTTGCCCATAGAACAGTTTCATGATCCGATGCACGAACGTGCGCAGCACGAGATTGCGCAACCAGGCGAAATAGAGCCCCGATTGAAACATGTTGTACGCAGGCGTTTGGTTGAGCATGGACATACCCGGCGTACTCAAAATCTTTTTCACGGGAATGTCGCGCGCCATCATGAGCGGAATATCCGTGCTCCATACGTTTGCAGCGAAATTGACCATGACATCGAAACCCCCTTGGCGCAAAAACGCCCTGTACGATTCGATATCGCCCTCCATGCCGATCACCGCATTGCCGGAAATCCTGAACCCGACGATATGCACGCCATTGATCGTTTGTTGCCGCGGCTCGTAAAACGAGGTGGCGACCGTCACATCATTGCCCAATGCAGTAAGACGCTCAGCGATTTGCTTGACTTGTTCGGCAATACCGCCACCACCCGTATCCGCAGACGCCGCTGTTGCAGGACCTGCTGGGCCCGGCCCTGCTGGCGGCCCGCGAACCCTGAGCCGCTATTTCGAGATGTGCAGCGACTGGAGCGACGC
>JAKALE010000074.1 GCA_021813305.1 bacterium | reverse complement strand
TACCACGAATTGCTTATTTTATCAATGGATATGCCCGACGAGTATTCGCCGGGCACACTACCATGCATGAATAAGGTTCACGGCCGCGCCATCTTTTGCAAAGGCCCGGCAAACACGACAACGACGACGATTAAAACGAACAAGAGCCCCGCAATGAACATTTGGGTATCATCGATCTTCTCCGTCGGCTGTTGCGCATCAACATCTCCGTGAGTCACTGACGCAATGTCGGGCACGTCGGTGGGCACAAGTTCAGCAACCGCGCTCGGAGCACTAGTTGCTTGTGGCATGCTTTTCTGAATCGGATCAATCACTGTCGATTCAAATATGCCGGCAATGAAAAGCAACGCTCCAAGTAACACAACGCACACACACGGAAGTCCAAAAATGAGCAAAATCGACCTTCCGGTTCCAATAGTTCCCATCGTTTCCTCCTTTCTTTTTCTTAAGAAACGATTACCATAATTAAAACACTTCCGTACGTTGTGTCAATATTTCCTGGATATAAGCAGGGTGAGGTGTATACTGTCGGTAATCAAAGGAGGCTCCATGACATGGCTTGTCGTCCTCATTATTGTTTGCACCGCGCTCGAAACCATTGTGCGTGAGATCGCAAAACTCTTATTCGCCGCTACAGGCATGATCCTGCGGCTATTATTCTTTAAAAGCCGTTCGTAACCGAACGGCTTTTATTGTTCCCACGCACAATCTTCCTCTTTATGTCTTCTGAAACGCGATCGCATCATTCTGCACCGAAATCTGAATCGTGTCGTTGCGCTGCGCTTTGGTTTCCAAAATCTGGCGCGCAAGCGGGTCCTTGATTGTCGAAGAAATCACGCCACGTAAAGGCCGTGCGCCGAACACAGGATCATATCCAGCCCTTGCGATGTGCGATACCACTTCGTCTGAAAACTGAAGTACGATGCCGTGCATATCCAGAACCTGCTTTGCAAACGACGCAAGGTTCAGGCGCACGACCTGACCGATCTCGTCAGGATTGAGTTGGCGGAACGCGATAATGCCATCGAAGCGGTTCAATAGTTCCGGCTTGAAATTCTCTACGAGCTTGTGCTTGAGCTCGTCAGTGAATTGTGCCACGTTCCTGCCCTGCTCGATTTGCTCCTTGATGTACTGGGAATTCGCGTTGGATGTGCAAATGATGATCGTATTCTTGAAATCGATGACCTGCCCGAGATTATCGGTAATCCTGCCTTCGTCGAAAATCGGAAGGAAAATATCGACCAACTGCGGATGGGCTTTCTCGAATTCGTCGAGCAAAATGAGCGCGAACGGATGCTGTTTTACGCTCTCGGTCAGCGCGCCCGGAGTGGTGCCGTCAGGAGAACCGACAAATTGCGCGATGGATTTTTGCTCCTGGTATTCGGACATGTCAAAACGGATCATGGCGTTTTCCGAACCGAAATACAGGCGGGCAAGAACTTTGGAAAGTTCGGTCTTGCCCACGCCGGTCGGTCCTACGAACAAAAAGCTCGCAATCGGGCCTTTCTGGCGCGCAAGCCCCGCACGGTATTGGCGAAGCGCTGCGGCAACGGCCTTCACCGCTTCTTCCTGGTCGATCAGTTCCTTATGGATATCTTGCTCGAGGGTAAGCAGACGCTCGGCTTCCTTGCCCTGTGCCGTAGCGATGGGAATGCTTGTTTTGCGCGACACGACACTGGTCACGATTTCTGGTGTCAGCGCTCTATTGCCCAAATTGTGCGCTTCAACCAGCGATTCCTGCAGCAAATCCAGTGATGCCCTCGGCAACGGCTTTTGGCGCATGAACTGGTATGCAAGATCGACTGTGGTACGCAACGCTGGATAACTGATAATGACATTCCATTCGGCCTCGAACGCGTAGCTTTCGTAAATAAGCAGGCGCACGGTCTCGTCCTTGCCAAGTTCCTGAATTTTAACCGTATCGAACAACGAAACGAATTTCTGGTTCAGTTCGATGATCTGACGATACAGGCGTGGCGTAGTATCGCCGATGACCGGAATGCGCGATGCTGCCGCAAGATCTTCCAATGCTTCGTATACACTGATTTCGCCTTTATTATTCAATTGCTCTATCGTATGGATGTCGGGAATATAGAGTACGATATTCCCCGCAGCAAGCACTTCTTCGGTAATGCGTTTGAATCGATCAAGCACTTCCCCGGACGAGGATGCTCCGGCAGACAGGCGCGTCGTATCCAGGGCAACCAGACGCTTGTCAAACAGCTTTGAGGGCACATTGTCGCGCACCATGTCAAGTGCCAAATGCTCAACCATGGCAGCCTTACCAATGTCTTCATCGCCCACCAAAATCACATTGTTGCGGTTCGGCCGTGACAAAATGTTCACCATAGACTGGTATTCATCCTCGTGGCCGACCAAAAAGCCAATCTCGTTCCTGCGCGCACGGTCGGTCATGTCGACAGACATGCCATCAAGATACGATGTCGGGCGCGACGTCCACGCGCGGTTTACGCGCGAGCCGGCTTGGATGTTTCCCTGAGCCGCGCCACGCAGACGACGCATCCTTCTCCCTAAACCCTTAGCAAGTCTGCCGAACACCACGGCATTACGGAAATCTTCCTCGGTCAAATGATATTTTGAAAAAACCGCGGATAAACTTTTCTTTTCAACCGCGATACACGCGGCAAACAGCGCCGACGGGGAAATCGTTTCCTCGCCAAGCTCTCCTGCCTGAGAAAACGCGTTGCGCGCCAATGCTTCTATTTCCGCGACCCGCTGGTCTTCGCAAGGCACCCCTTGCACCGCATCGACCGCACACGTTCCTTTTGTCGTCGAAACGGTCTGTTCCAAATCTTTTGAAAAATCATCCGGCGAGACGCCCAAACGCACCAACCCCCGTTCGATCTCCTTCTCCCAAAGCATGGCCCTGAGCAGAAACATACAGGTGTGTGCGCTTTGGGCGAATTCCGCCTGTCCCAGCGCCTTGTCTAAAAGCGAAAACGACGCAAGCGGAAAATAGTCGTTGACCAATACGGTTTTCCCTTGGCGCAATAGTCGCAGCGTGTCGCTCATGATCGCGCGGTTGCCTTTCAAAACGTGCAAAATCGTATCCGCACAGATAATAAGCGTGAATATGCCTGCAGCGCGCAGATGTGAACTGGGGTTTTCGATCAGCACCACGCTGACGGCGATCGAAAATCCCATCAAGGCCGAAACTAAAACCCGCGAGAATAATCGTTCCAGGTATGGAAGCTTGAAATACGACGCGTTGAATTGAAGCGACGTTTCAGGAATCATACGCGCCCCGGAACCATAATTGCCAGTATGAACAGAACCGGGATCGCAAGCCACATAAACCACAACGCTGCGGC
>JAKALE010000073.1 GCA_021813305.1 bacterium | reverse complement strand
TTCGAGAATCCTGTTGATAATAGGCACGCGCGATAGGCCCGTGTCCCAGGAAAGGTTGGCGGCGATGCCGACGAAGTTCGTTTTTGTTTTCAGCACCGCATATGCGAGTTTGTGCGCCCGCACGAGTCTGTTGCGGATGATTGTTGTGCTGTACAGATCGAACTGATGTTCCGGGGGCCAGAGCCCGAGGATATAGGATTCGTACAGATATACGCTCGGTTCGTTGAGAGTGTTCCACCAGGTGATTTTGCTTCCCAGCGCTTGGTTCACGCGTTTTACGTATTCCAGAAAATGTTTGACTGCATCGCGGTGCATCCAGCCGCCCTGCACAGCAAGCCATTGGGGAAGCGTGAAGTGCCAAAGCGTGACTACCGGCTCAATGCCTTGTTCGCGCATGTAATCAAGGATTTGTGCATAGTGTTTGAGCGCAGCGTCGTTCCATTGGTTCGGTTCGGGGTTCACACGCGCCCACTCGATCGAAATGCGCATGCAGTTTATGCCTGCCTGTTTGGCAAGGTTGATATAGGTTTTGTATTGATTCCAAAAATCGGAAGCATTGCCAGACGTCGTGCGGTCGGCGATCTTGTCGCCTGATTTTTCCCAATGCCACCAATCGGACCAACGGTTCTGACCCTCGGTTTGGTAGCTTGATGTCGCCGCGCCCCAGAGGAATGTTTTCGGAAATTTGATCATGGAAAATCCGCAAATGGTAATGAGTAACTAGTAATTATTGCATCTAGTTTCTCATTTACCAACTGCTGAATTGTTGATTACAGGTTCTGTTTGCGCTCGCGCATGAACATGAACCATTCCTCGAGCACTTTCACGATGAGCTTGAACGGGGTTTCCAAAAGGAAATCGAACACGAACGCCACGATGTTGATGGACGAAATCGCGCGCGACAGCCATTTGCCGATATCGATGATGGGAAGCAGGAAGAACTCAACCAGGGTCGTGACGAAATGTTCGCGCTGCTCCACTGCCGCAAGCTCGTTTGCGGTTTTGCGAAGCCTGACGGCGAAGAAACTCACCAAGCTTAAGAACAGGATGAAAATGAGGGAATCGACCCAGGTGAAATTGAAGTAGGAGAAAAACAAAGATAAAAGCCATCCGGTGAACACGATATTCACGCCGTACATGATTTGCAGCCCGATATCGACCGCCGCCAGGTGTTTGCGCGGTTGTTTGATCGTGTTGAGCGGCGGCATGCCCGAAGCAGGACGGATCATTTTCTCGAAGTCCGTGACGATTTGCAGGAAGTTTTGTTCCTCGCCGGGCATCTTGATGGTCATGGCCGAGGCGATGAGAATGATGGGCGGGATCAAGAGATTGAGCCCGAGCACCGTGACATCGATTTGTTTTTCCTTCCAGAGCTGATAAGGCACTTCCCCGATGAGAAGCAGGACCATTTTGGTCGCGATGATGAAAATCAGGGCGCGGATCGCCGCGGTTTGGAGTTTTTTGCGCCCTGCCATGTAGCGTTGGTCGTAGAGGGTCTTGAGTTTTTGCTCCAATGCTTCCGGGTTGTCCAACAGGTTTTGCGCAAGGCCTTTTTCCTGGTCAACGATGTCTTTGAGTAGGAACAACAGCAGGCTGCGCTGTTTCATAATGCGGTCCAATTCCCTGCGCAGCGGATTTTGAAGCGCTTCGCCGAGGTCTTGGCGTAGCATGATGATGTTCTTGCCGATTTCCTCAAACGCCGATTGCTGGCCAGAGAACCATTCGTTGTGCTTGATACGGAACAGTTCGTATTGTTCCATGGCGGTGTCTGCCTGCAGGAAGTTGCGGTATGCGGCAAGGTAAATCTGTTCCGAAAGCTCGGAACCCGCCATGCCCGCCGCGACATCAACCCGCTCTTCCATGGTTTTCCAGAAGTAGTTCACATAGGCGCGCGAAAGCGAACTTTGCAGGAAAAAGTCAGCGATCTCCGCCGCGCCCAAAGACAAAAACCATTCCTCATGGGGAAGGGCCTTTGATTCGGATAAGGTCGTATTCGTTTCGAATGCTTCCAGGGCAACGCGGTATTTTTCAAGCAAGGCGTCCAGGTCCGCAGCCGTGCTTTCCGGATAGTAGTTGTTCTCAAGATACCTGCCGCGGATGAGTTCTTCGATCATTTCCCTGCCGATTTGCTCTTTTGCGAGCAGGTGCAGGAATTTGCGCTTCAAAATTCGGAAGATCGCGTTTTTGAGCCAGAGGTTTTCTTCTTGATATTCCAGGGCGTTGCGGATCTTTTCGTATACGAACTCAATGCCCTGCGTGAGGTTGGAAACGCGAATCAGGTCTGCCGAATACTGGCGGTTTCCCTTGTTCGATTCGGAAGTCGCCGATGCCTCTAAAAGCTCTTTTGTCTGGTTCGAAAGCTCGAACGGCTGTCCTGAAGGAAGCGAATCCATAGGTGAATATCCTCAGTGTACTCGTCCGATTGACGAAACGCAATAAAGGTCTTGACCGATTTTGAGGCGGCAGTATACTTATCATATGCTCGTACGCATTCGGACGCATACAGGCGTCATGCACGGCACATATGAAGAAGGCGGGGACGCCCTGGTTTTTCTTGACAAATTCTTTAAAAAGCGTACAATAGACCTTTCAGACGTCATCTCTTTCCATTTTCGTCCAGACACGCGGACCGTGCATGCTTTGCATACACAAACGATCATTGCTCTTGAAAAGGGCAAGGCAATGGCCGATGTTCTTCGCAGGAGACGTCCTGCCAAGCACTAACTTTTTTCTTGTACTTCCCTCGCTAACATAATCGCGCACTTCCGGCGTATTCCTCTTTTGCCCAAAGAGGAATACTCGTTTGCGCCCCCATCTTATGCCCCAAACAACTCGCCCGGTGAAAGTGTTTACCCGTCACAAGCAGAAAATCGCCGATCTTCCGCCACTGAACAAATTGGTATTCGATTCGTTCGATTGGCTGGTGCACAGGGGTATCCGGGATGTGTTCGACGAATATTCTCCGATCAAGGATTACACGGGCAAGGAGTTTGAATTGTCGTTCGGCAAGTACTGGTTCGACGAACCGAAAGTCGACGAAGTCACAAGCCGCAAAAACGGTCTCACGTACGAGGCCGCGTTTCGCGTTATGGTGCGTCTTGCCAACAAGCGTACCCAGGAGGTCAAGGAACAGGAAATTTACCTGGGCGATTTTCCGTTCATTACGTCCAAGGGAACGTTTATCGTCAACGGCGTGGAGCGCGTGGTGATTTCCCAGTTAATCCGTTCCGCGGGCGTGTATTTCGTGCTCGGAAAGGCAAAGAGCCAGAACTTGTTCGGCGCAAAGATTTTGCCCCAGCGCGGATCATGGCTTGAGTTCGACACGGACATGCAGGGCGTGATCGGCGTGC
>JAKALE010000001.1 GCA_021813305.1 bacterium | reverse complement strand
AAGAATTGCTGTATCATGAAAGGCATGGAACCCAAATCAGTTTTTTATCTCGAAGTTGAGAAGATCAAACCCAATCCGTTCCAGCCGCGCAGGGATTTCAATCAGGAATATCTTGATGAACTTGCTAATTCCATCAGGGAATACGGAATTTTGGAACCGTTGATCGTCACCCGCAAGGAAGTCGAAACTGCGTCCGGGCATGACGTCAATTACGAATTGCTTGCCGGAGAACGAAGATTGTTGGCTGCCAAGATCGTGGGTCTTTCCACGGTGCCGGCGCTCATCAAGGACAACGTACAGGACCGCGAAAAGCTCGAGATCGCGATCATCGAGAACGTGCAGCGCGAGGATCTCAATCCTGTTGAGCGTGCGCGCGCATTCGCGCAACTTGCGGACAAATTCGGCCTGTCGCAGCGCGAGGTCGCGTTTCGGGTTGGCAAATCGCGCGAAGCGGTCGCCAATGCCATGCGTTTGTTGCAGCTGCCGTTCGAAATCCAGAAAGCATTGGAGGAACGAAGGATCACCGAAGGCCATGCGCGCGTGATTTTGAGCGTGGCAAGCCCGGACAAACAGCGTCTGCTCTTGGCGCGCATCCTCGCCAATGCCATGACCGTGCGCCAGACCGAGCTTGCGGCAAAGCAGATCATGAAACAGGACATGTACCAGGCCATGGACGCATTGCAGCCGGCTGCATTGGAGCAAAACGAGGATGCGGATCCGCAACTTCAGGAACTGGGGTCAAAACTGGAAGAGGTGCTCAATACGCGCGTGCTGGTGCGCAAGCGCGGCCCCAAAGGCGTGATCGCGATCAATTTCAATTCGCCCGAAGAACTGGGTGCGATTATCCAGAAGATTCTGAAAAAAGACGAACTGGAAGATTTCTAATTTTTAAAAAATATGAAATACCGCATTTTAGGTAAAACGGGATTGAAAATTTCTGAAGTCGGCTTTGGTACGTGGCAATTAGCAAACGATCCAAATATGTGGGCCGGCGCAGACTTGAATGAAAGCGTGCGTTGCTTGCATGAGTTTACTGAACAGGGTGGAAATTTTATTGATACTGCATGGGTTTATGGATATTCCGATAGTGCACCCGACAAACATCCTTCCGAGGAACTTATTGGTAGATTTCTTAAAGAATCCGGTAAAAGGGATCAATTGGTTATTGCTACAAAAATCGCGCCGCTTAATTGGAAGTGGCCGGCCTGGAAAAATGTTCCGATGTCTGAAGTTTTCACGCCAGAAAAAATTGAAACGAGCGTTGATGATTCTTTGAAGTCATTAGGGGTTGATGTTATTGACTTGGTCCAATTTCATGTTTGGCAGGATGATTTTGTAAAAGAAGAATGGTGGAAAGATTTAATTCAGAAGATTACTAAACAGGGCAAAGTAAAACATTGGGGCATCTCCGTTAACGATTATCAGCCAAGCAACTGTCTGAAAACCCTGGATACCGGCTTAATTTCGACAATCCAATTTATTTTCAATATTTTCCATCAGAAGCCTGCGGAAAAACTTCTCCCTTATGCTAAAGCGAACAACATTGGTTTAATTGCCAGGGTCCCATTGGATGAGGGCGGTTTATCAGGAAAAATAGACACAAAAACAGTGTTTCAAGAAGGCGATTTCAGGGGCGCACATTATTTCAATTCGGAGCGATTGGTAGAGCTTGAAGCGCGGATTAATAACCTTAAAGTTCTTTTGGGAAAAGAGGCAAATTCTATCCCGGAACTTGCCTTAAGATACATTCTTTCATTTGATGAAATTTCTTCAGTAATTCCCGGAATGAGAAAAATTGAGCACGTGAAATCGAATATCGCTGTTTCTGACGGCAGGAAATTATCACAAGGAATGATGGATGCATTGAAAAAACATGCATGGGAAAGGAATTTTTATGATGATTGCCATGACCCTGCGCTAGTGGAACAAAACTTTATAGAAGCTTAAAGATTCAGTAAAAGTCTACATGGCCAGTTACGACAAATTTGCATGGCAATATGCCGACGCCATGTCCGAACACGGCGATTTTTATCACCGCACGCAGATCGATCCGTATATTTACAAGATTATCGGCAATCCCAAGGGCAAGCGGATATACGATATCGGCTGCGGGAACGGGTACATGGCGCGAAATCTCGCAAAGAAAGGCGTGCATGTGGTTGCCTCAGACATTTCCAAGGCATTGATCGGTATTGCGCAGGAAAAGAGTGAAGGTCTGAATATTGAATATTCCGTACGGGATGGAGTCGATTTCCACGGATTGGGAGCGAAAAAATTCGATGCGGTCATCATGAATATGGTGATCAATTACATCAAGGATATCGAAGCACTGTTTCGCGGTATTTCCAGGATTCTGAAACCAAACGGCATCGTGGTTTTTGCCACGAACCATTTTTTGCGTCCGGCATATCCGTATTCCGAATGGGTGAAGGGGACGGTGCAAGGCAAAGAAAGATTGTTCATAAAAACAACCGGATATCTCAAGGATATCCGGGTTGCCGTGAGTTCCGGTTGGGACAAGAAAACAAAGCTATCCTTGATCAACCGCTCGTTGAATGCGTACGTGAACGCCATGGCGAAATACGGACTGTTCGTGCACGCTGTGTACGAACCGGAATCAAAAGGATTCGCAACGCAGTTTTCGAAGCCGCTTCAGAAGTCGCATCATATTCCCACGTATATCATCGTGGGCGCGACAAAAGTCAGATAGCAAGGATGTTTTTGATCCGCGCGATGGCCTTGGGCATGTTGCGCATGCCTTGTCCGACAGGATAATACGTGGGATATACGCGGAATTCCTTTCTTTTTGTCTTGATCAGTTCATGTGCGTTCGTTCGGTAGTCGCCCACGCGTATTTGTTTTTCAAGCAGGATGGAGCTGACCTGGTTGCCGAAAGCGATAATCGCGCGCGGGCGTACGTGAAGCGTTTCTTGCCGGAAGAGGGGCATGTATTGCTTGAAAACGTGATTGGAAAGCGGCCGCGCATCGGGCTGTGTGCATTTGGCAAGATTGGTTATGTAAAATTTCTTGTGCGCCAATTCCCTATATATCTGTTTCGCGAACACAGGGGTCCATGCATGCGCTTGCATGCATTGCGTTGCTTGATAGGTTTTGTCCGATATGCCGCCGATGGCATGGAATAATTTCCACACCGTTTTCGTACCGATCCAGGGCGCGCGCAATGACCGCCATGATTTGCGCGCAGAAACATTCGCCGCGGTCGGATTCATGAACACGAACATGCAACGCGGTTTTTCTGTGCAGCCAGCCCCGTTGATCGAACAATAGTTCGCGTCGCCAAAGGTTTTGTGCAGGGCGTTTGACGTGCGATGGAGTTTATGAAGCTGCAGTGGTTTCATTGTTTTCCTCCGGTTTTTTCCAGGACGCGAATGTGCATGTTGGCCAGCGCGAACAGCCGTAGAACGGTCTGCCGCGTTTTTTTGTTTTGCGCATGACAATTTTTCCGCCTTCGGTTTGCCCGCAGGTTGGACACGGCCCGAGATCTTGCTGTTCTGTTTTCATTTTCTTTATATTCGAGCATGCGGGGTAATTGGAGCAGGCAAGGAACCTGCCATAGCGCCCCCATTTGACCACCATGGGCGAGCCGCATTTGTCGCAGACCTCGTCCGACGGGCGCTCGCTCGCTTCTCTTCGGGTCACCTCTTTTTCTTTTTGTTCCACGAGTTCGTGGAACGGATTATAGAATGCGCGGATGACGTCGTGCCATACGCGCTCGCCCTGGGCAACTTGGTCAAGCTCGTCTTCATTTTGCGCGGTGAATTGGTAATCCAGAATCGAGGGAAAATGTTTGACCAAAAGCTCGTTGACGATCATGCCAAGTCCCGTGGGCTGCAACGAACGTGTTTGCGTGCGCTCGACATACCCGCGCACAATGATGGTGTTGAGGATGCTCGCGTACGTGGATGGTCTGCCGATACCGAGCTCTTCCATGGTTTTGACTAATGACGCGTCGTTGTAGCGCGCGGGGGGCAGGGTGAAATGCTGGGAAACTTGGATATCGCTTGCGTCAAGCGCATCGCCCTTGGCAAGGTCGGGCAGGGCATTTTGTTTTTGCACCGAATCCCAGGCTGCCAGGAATCCGTCGAACGCAATGGTTTGTCCGTTTGCTTTGAGCGTGTAATCCGTTTGCGTCACAAGGGAATGCGCAGTCACGATGATGCTTTGCTGCGCAAGCTTTGCTTTTTCCATTTGCGATGCAACAAAGCGCGACCAGATCAGTGCATAGAGCTTGTGCTGGCGTGCATCCAGCTGCACCATGGTTTCCGGGGTTTTGAACGCGTCCGTTGGTCTGATGGCTTCGTGCGCTTCCTGCGCAAGCTTGCTTTTCGTCTTGTATACGTTGAAATGATCCGGCACGTAGGTTTTGCCGAACGCATTTTCGACGTATGCGCGCGCGGCAAGCACGGATTGCTGCGAGAGATTGGTCGAGTCCGTGCGCATGTAGGTGATAAGTCCTTGTTCGTAAAGCTGTTGCGCAACCATCATGGTTTGCTTTGCGGAGAAGCGGAGCTTTTGCCACGAAGCCTGCTGCAAGGTGCTGGTCGTGAATGGAGCCGGTGCCGAACGGGTTACCACGCGCGTTTGCGCGTCTTTGACGATGAATTCGCTTTTTTCAAGGTCTTTGACGGCCGCGTCGGCTTGCGCTTTGTCCAGGATGCCGGGCTCTTTAATGGGTTCGTTGTTGATTGAAATAAGCTGCGCGGAAAATCCTTGCTTTTTTGTTTTTGCCTTGTGCGCTGCACACGTTGCCGTGATGTCGAAATATTCCGTTTGCATGAATGCCTGGATCTGTGCTTCGCGTTCGCACAAAAGCCGCAGCGCGACCGACTGCACCCTTCCTGCGGACAGGCCGTATTTGATCTTGTGCCACAAGAACTGGGACAGCTCGTATCCGGACAAGCGGTCAAGCACCCTGCGAGCCTGCTGCGCGTCGACCAGACGTTGGTCGATGTCGCGCGGATGTTCCAACGCTTCATTGATCGCTTGTTTCGTGATTTCATGGAACACGATACGGGAAAACCGGGTTGGGACAGGGGTCTTTGCAGCTTTCTTCGTTTTCCGCTTTGCGGATTCGGGATTGTTCAAGAGATACGCAAGGTGCCATGCAATGGCTTCTCCTTCGCGGTCCTCGTCGGTCGCAAGGATCACTTGCGTAGCATTGGCAGCTGCTTTTTGCAGTTTTGTCACGTTTTCTTTTGCTTTTGCGGGGACGACATACCGGGGTTCGAAATCGTGTTCAATGTCGATGCCGAAGCGCGTTTGCTTGTCGAACTTGTTGGTTGGAAGATCGCGCACGTGACCGAATGAGGACAAAACTTCGTATTCTTTCCCCAAAAAACCGCCTATTGTGCGGGCTTTGGTAGGGGATTCGACAATGATAAGCGTGCGGTTAGCCATGGATCAGGCGATACGTATTGTCCGGAAGATGCGCGATCAAGCGTTCCAATTCAAGCGCTGTAATTGCGCTTTGGAGTTCGTTCAGCGCGATGTGCGTCTCGGCATGTATTGCATCAAGGGATTTTGGTTCTGTCAAACACGCGACGATTTTCTTTTGCACGGCATCGAGTTTTTGGTCCGGCCGCGGAAAACCGAGATTCGTTTGCTGAATTTCTTTATATTCTTCGAGAATATCCTGGACAGTCATGACCAACTTCGCGCCCTGCTGGATAAGCATATTCGTTCCTTGGGACGCAAGGGAAAAAACAGGGCCTGGCACGCAGAATACGTCGCGGCCGTGCTCGGTCGCATTGCGTGCCGTAATAAGCGCGCCTGATTTATATCCTGCTTCAATGACCAGAGTTCCGAAGGAAAACCCTGCCATGATGCGGTCGCGTTGCGGAAACGTGAATTTTTGCGCATCCGTGCCCGGAGCAAATTCCGAAACAAGGGCACCGTGCTGTTCGATTTGTTTTCCGAGCGGCTCGTTTGACCGTGGCGTGATGATATCGGGGCCTGAACCGAGTACGGCGATGGTGCGTCCATGCGACTCGAGCGCGGTTTGATGCGCCATGGCGTCGATGCCGAATGCCAAACCGCTTACGATGGTGAATCCTGCGCGGCAGAGCTCCGCGACGAAATATCTGCATGCTTCGATGCCGTATGCAGTTGGTTTGCGCGTGCCCACGACCGTGAAACAGGGCTCATGCTTGAGCAGCGTGCCTGAAACATAGAGCGGGTCAGGCGATTTCTGTATTTGCTCGAGCAAAAACGGGTATAACGCATCGCGCGGATGCAGTTCCTGGATTGGCATATGTTCAGCATAGCACTTATGGACCTTAAGTTTTTTACAAATAGTGCTATAGTGAATATCTATCTACTGTGTAAATTTGCGAATTTGCACAGTCCGTTTTCAACTGCAGAGGAGAAGAATTATGAAGAGTTCTTTATGAGTTTCCCTGCTGCGTCACAATTGTGACTCAGCAGGGACGAAACGGGTGGGCTTGGAATATAGCCCATCTTTTATTTTTCATAAGATATGCTATGGTTTGTTTAGAAAAGGAGAGTGAGCCTATGACCTGGCGTTACGCTTATAATTGCGAGTAACCATTGAAGATTTCGGAAAGAGGGCGTCGAGAAGACCCTCCGGATAAAATTCCGACTCGCGCATGGTTGAATTGGGTTCCCCAAAAGGCTTTACTTGATTGAGGAGGAGCAATGTCTTCACTTCTTCACCTCCTCGTGATCGTTTCGCGCGATTTTGTGCGAAACGAAAAGGAGGATACTGGCGAGAGGGGTTTGCGCTTGCAACGCAAAAACTCCTCGCAGGCTGGTTTTTAGGTCGGCAGGTGGCATCTTACATCTAACCTGCCGGAAAAAGCTGCGCATCGTATTATGGTGCGCAGCTTTTCATATTCAAGGAATGGTATATACTGAATTTAGAAAGGAGGCGCACATGACTGCTTATAATCGTTTTAATAACTGATGCCTGTCAATGTCGCGTTTCATACTGCACGAGGAAATCCTTGTGCAGTAGATATTATCGTTTGCAGCTTACGTTAAAGCTGCTTTTGTTTTGGAAAATAAAACAGGCCGCCAAGTAATGGCGGCCTCATATGCAGAAGCCGAAACAAGATTTTCTTGATGCTGGTGTTCCATTTTCGACTCCGCTGCGCCCAAAGACGCAGCTTCATAGTCTCCCAGGCTACGCTTTGAACAAGAGAATCCGATTCCGGTTATACAGGGATGGGATTCGAACCCGTCCTCGGAACTCCTTCTGTTTCTGCATCTGTTCATAAAATATAGCATATTTTCCTCTTAAAACGATCCATCCGTTGCATTTTAGAGGAGAACAGGATATAATGAAAACGGTTTGAAGAAGCGGTTTTTGCCGAAAAATCGCTTTAGAAAAATAAAAACCTATAAAAAACATGGAAGCATATTGCGTAAAGTGCAAAGCAAAGCGCAACATGAAGGATGAGAAGGAAGAAGTGATGCACGGAAAGCGCGGAGATCGCAGAGTCATGAAGGGAATGTGCGAGATCTGCGGAACCAAGATGGTTCGCATCCTTGGCAAAGCATAACTTCTTTGCTACACATAAAGGGACGCTCAATGCGTCCCTTTATGGGCCTATGGTCTAGTGGTAGAACGACGCGTTTGCATCGCGTAGGCGCCAGTTCGATTCTGGCTAGGTCCACTCAGAGGATATGAACACGCAAAAACGCCCGATAAGGGCGTTTTTGCGTGTCTTTCCGATACACCTATTTCTGCTCTTGGATCATAAGATCGGTTTCGAGGTATTTCCCATTTCGGAGTACGCGCAATCTTACTTTTGATCCGATTTGCTTTTCCCGGATAAGGTCTTTGAGGGTTTTTTCGTAGGTGATCTGCTTGTTGTCGCAGGAAATAATGATATCTCCCTCTTTCAGGCCGGCTTTATCCGCTGGACTTTGGGGAATGATGCCTAGCCCGTCAGGTTCCGGTTCCCTTAAAACATACGCGCCATGGTCAACGGGCAGCACATAGCGTGCGGCAAGGCTTTGGTCAAGCGTAATATAGCGGATGCCCAAGTACGGTTTTCTGATGGCGCCGAATTTCTTGATTTCCTGGATGTCAAACCGCGCATGATTGATCGGAATCGCAAACCCGATATTCTCGTATCCGCTTACGGTCGCGGTATTGATGCCAATGACTTGTCCTCTCATATTGACTAAAGGTCCGCCGGAGTTGCCCGGATTGATGGCTGCATCGGTTTGGATGAGGCCACGCAGTTCGAACGTTTTGCGGTACGGTTCGTCCACGGCGTAAATGTTGCGTGACAATCCGGAAATAATGCCCGCCGAGACCGTATTGTGCAATTCTCCGAACACATTGCCCAGGGCGATCACGTCTTCGCCCAGCACGATGCGCGACGAGTCGCCCAGGTCAATGGAGGGCGTTCGTTTTTCCTGGATGCGCAACAGTGCCACATCGTTGACGTGATCCCTGCCGAGGATTTCGGCAAAATATTTCTTGTTGTTCCACCATACCCAGTAATCGGCATTGAGTTCGAACACCACGTGGCGGTTGGTGAGGACGAGTCCGTTTTTGTCCGCGAAAAATCCGGTCCCAGTTTCCACTTCGGTCGAAGGGATATCGTGCTGATCCTGAGATCGCGCATCGTGCTTGGTCAAAATGATGCTGACCAGTGCCGGCGAAGTTTTTTTGATGACGTCAGGAATAGTCATGCCCGGTAGTAGATTTTGAATATTTTTAAATAAACGTGAATGCGCCGGGTTTTCATATTGTGAGTTCGCAAACGTTTGCGGTGTGTCCTAATGATAGTCGCAAGCGATTCAAAATTCACTACCGGGCATGCATCCAGTATAGCAAATGAAAAGCCGCAATGAGCCGCGTGACAAGGGGTGTGAATGTTTCAATGTGCCCCCAGAAGGAATTGAACCCTCATCTTATCCTTAGGACGGATCTGCTCTATCCGTTGAGCTATAGGGGCCCTACTACACTCTGATTTGCATCAGAGTTTCGTATGGGCAAGCATTATGATATCAAGACGCTCGTCCGTCCGGAGCTCGAATGCGAATGAGAGCGAAGGAGGAAGCTATAGGGCAGGAATGGCTTGTGTGGACCTACGGGGAATTGAACCCCGACCCTTGCCATGCCATGGCAATGTTCTGCCGTTGAACCATAGGCCCGCGTGCTCTACTTTATCGCGCTTTACGCAAGTTTGCAACGAAATGGTATGATGGAAGCCATGCGATACCCTCTTACGTCCGACGATATTTTGGTTGCCGATTCCATTTTGCGTAAAGTATTCAAGGACAAAATTTTGCGCGGCGCGAAAAACGAAGAGCAGGGTAATGTTTTGCTCGTTTCCGATTTTTCCCATTTCGACAAATTGTTGTCCAATTTTCGCAGAACTACGGGTTTGACCAAAGCCGAGCATGCGCTGATCAGGCGAGTGCTTGCCATCAACCCGAATCACTGGGGCGTGCCGGCAAAGAAAATCGGCGTGCACAAAGTGCCCAAAAACATGGTGCGGATCCCGCCGTTCCGGTATGAGTACAAGGGCGAACAGCGCGTGACCTGGACCCAATATGTTATCAAGCCGGCATACGACGCGTTTCAAAAAATGAATCACGCCATGAAACAAGAGCTGGAAACAAGCATGCATATTTTTTCCGGGTATCGTTCGCCTGCCTATCAGCTCAACGCGTTTTTGCGCCAATGGCAATTGTGCGGGTATCATTTTATGTCGGCTATGCGCCTGGTCATGTTGCCCGGGTACAGCGAGCATTGCGATCCCAAGCATCAGGCAATGGATATCAGGTTCGACAGCGGCATTCCCGATGATATGGATTCGTACGACCAGACCGTGAAGCATATGATTGCAACGAAAGAATATCAATGGATGCTCAAAAACGCCCGGCGGTTCGGATTCGCGCTTTCGTATGTTCCCAAGAATGCCAAAGGCATCAAATTTGAGCCGTGGCACTGGCGGTACGTAGGGAAGTAATGCGCGTAGCCCGGACAGGGCGAATATGGTATAACGGAATAGTTTGGAGAGCCACCGCACAGCGGGGTCCCGCCAAAGGCGGTGAGTGGCTGATTAATTCTATTTGATAGGAACGGCAAAATAATTACGGAGAGGTGGCTGAGCGGCCGAAGGCGCCACACTCGAAATGTGGTATACCCGAAAGGGTATCGCGGGTTCGAATCCCGCCCTCTCCGCTGCTATCGAGCAGTCTTAAATTAAAGATTACATTCGCGCATGAAACTCTCAGATTCGGTAAAACGTTGGATATCAAGAATTCTCAGTATTGTGTATGGACTGTTGGTACTGCCGGGCGTTTTGCTTGCACTGAGCGCAGCATTTTTGTTCGACGCGCCAGGATCGGAGACCAGCATCCCGACGATTTTGTTCGCGTTCAGCCTTGCCGTTGTTCCGGTTATGCTCCTTGTGTCCTGCATTGGAGGATTGTTCTGCGCGTTTGGTAATCAGTCCCCCAAGAAGCTCCGTTGGGGGATGGTTTTTGCCCTACTGCCCGTCGCGAATCTTGCGTTAATTGGCATTGCGATCGCGTTGTTGCAAATCTTGTGCAATGGGTCGCTTGTATGCCATGCATGAGGGGCTAAATTCTAGGCGTTATGTATGTGGGTATCGCGGGTTCGACCCCAGTCATATCTGTTGAGAAAATTTATTAATGAAGATTAAGGATATGGAAATTTGGTATACATTCACAGGCACAATTGATTCAAATTCAATAAATCAATTAATTACTTGGCTTAGTGGTCAAGTATATTCTGGACAAAATATAGAAAAATTGAAATTATTCATTTCCTCGAACGGTGGGGATATGGATTCTGCCATACGCGCATATACTTATTTAAAATCCCTGCCGTTCAGAGTCGAAACTATTGGATTCACCCAGATAGATTCCGCAGCTAATGTAATCTTTTTGGCAGGACAAAGACGTACGGCGGTTTCTGGTTGCCGCTTCTTTTTGCACGAGGGAACATTTAGTGGTAACCAAGTTGCCCCTTTACATATACATGAAGAGACATTGAAGGTTATGCAAGATCTATATAAAAGATATGTTGATATCTTTGCTAAAGAGTTGAAGAAAAGTGATGAAGAAATGCGTGTTATTCTGAAAACCGGCGACATTTTAACAACAAATGATGCAAAAACGAAATATGGTCTCGTGCATGATGTTGTGGAAACAATTCCCTTGATAAAAGGTTAAATATAAATTATGAACCAATTTCTTTCTTCTTTTTTGTATTCCTGGGCGGTATCAAGCGCGATCGCAAAATACCTCGTGATTTTCTTTGCAAAATATCTGGTGTATATCACGGCGGTCGTGGTGCTCTATTGGGCATGGATGCGCAGAAAGGATCTGTGGCATACGATATTGCTGTTCGTGCCTGCCGGAGGCAATTATCTGGTGCTCGCACAGCTGATCCGCATGGTCGTATACTCGCCGCGTCCGTTCATCACAGATCACTTGGCGCCGTTGGTTTTTGTTGCCCCGCGGGAATGGTATACGTCGTTTCCGTCGGATCACACGATTTTCCTGTTTTCCCTGGCGACCTCGGTATGGTTTGAAAACAAAAAAGCAGGAGCTGCATTATTTGCCGTTGCGGCCCTGGTCGGCATTGCGCGCATTGCGGCCGGCGTGCACTGGTCATCGGATATCCTGGGGGGCGCGATCTTGGGCGTGGTGTTTTCAATTCCGGAAATCCTTTTCATCAGAAGAATGTTTCCGTCCAAGCATCACACGCGCTAGACCGGATCGTTTCGCGCAACCACAAGGCCGAGGATTTCCTTGGCCTTGTTTTGTTTGAGCGTGCGCGCAGCTTCGAGCAATGTCGCCCCAGATGTCGCGATGTCGTCGATGAGGATGACGCGTTTACCTGAAACACCTGCATCGGATTTCACACGGAATGCATTTTTCACGTTTTCTTTTCGTAGTTCGTGTGTTCCCAGCTGCATTTGCGATGATTTGAAACTCGTGCGTTCAAGTATTGGTACGTACGGAATGCCCGTTGTGCGCGAGAATTCTTTTGCCAGGAGTTCTGCCTGATTGAAGCCGCGCCAGCGTAAGCGCGAGGAGGCCAGGGGAATTGCCGTTACGATCCACTCTTGTTTGTTTTGTTCGACGTAGGATTTGAACGCGGCTTCATAATGTTTGACAAGCAAGCCGGCAAGCCATGCCGCGAGCGGCTCGATGAATTTGTATTTGTAGTCCCAGAGCAGACGCTTGAGCGCTTGGTTTTGGTATGAACCGGCAACTCCCAAAAATCGCATGGGAACCTTGTGGGATGGGCATTGCTCGAATCCGATGCATTTTTTGTCGCATACCGGGCAAAACGTCCATTGGTGCACGGCAATGGAGGAAAAGCAATCTTTGCAGACAAATCCTCCAGGGTTGGTTTCTGGATTCTGGGGCTCGGAACAAATCCTGCAGCGGAGCGGGAACAGACAATCAAGAAGAAAGGAAAAGAAGCTGTTCATGTGAAAAATCCCTTATCCTTGACCATACCGGCAATTCGCATGCTCCTGCGGCTTGCGATTGCCTGTGCTCTCGGCGCCGGAACCCTTTTAGGGACCGAGCTTCCGACGCCTACGAGAACTATGTTCAAGGACAAAAGATTTTTCGAAACCTGAACGCTTCACGGAGAATATAGATAGTGTATAATGGATTTTGAACTATGGCAGCGCTTGATTTGAACAAGGTATTGGGACAGGTACGCGATTTTTTGGTGCCTTCGGCGAGCGTGCTGGGCATTGACGTGGGAACCACATCTATCAAAGTCGTGGAGCTGGAACATCAGAACGGAGCGATCGCGCTGCGCAATTATGGCATGCTTGAGAATACCGGACACTTGGAGCGGGAAAACGCCGCGATCCAGACGAGTTCCCTCAAGATTATGGACGAGATGACCGCGGGGTTGCTCAAGGAACTGTTGAACCAGATGGGGCCCACATCGAAAAACGCGGTATTTTCATTGCCTGCGTTTTCATCGTTTGTCACGGTCATGGAATTGCCCAATGTCACGGAAAAAGAAGTCGGGCAGGCCGTGCCTTACGAAGCACGCCAATATGTTCCGTTTCCCTTGACCGAAGTGGTGCTCGATTGGGAAGTGCTTACGCCGTTGCCCGGCGCGCAGACAAACCGAACTGAGGTGTTGCTGATCGCCGTGCTCCAGGACGTGGTGAACAAGTATTATCGTATCGCGGAAAAGGCGGGACTCAACTTGCGTGCGTTGGAGCTCGAGCCGGTCTCCTTGGCCAGGGCGCTTCTGGGCGAAGATCCCAGCACCATGGTCGTGGTTGATATGGGTGCGCGTGCGACGAGCATTTCCATTGTCGACGAAAAACACGTACGCTTGACCCACGACATCGATACCGCGGGCAATGATCTTACCATGTCGGTCGCGCGCGGACTCAATATCGTGGCAGCAAAAGCCGAAGATTTGAAAAAGGCCCAGGGACTCAGGGTTGCGCCGGACCAGCAGTTTTTGCCCGCACTCATGACCCCGATTCTGGATATTGTGATCTCCGAAGTGCAAAAGCTCATGAAGCGCTACACGGACCGCACGCACCGGGAAGTAAAAAAGGTTGTGCTTACTGGCGGCGCGGTATTGCCGCCGGGCATCCGCGAATATTTCGAGCAAGAATTGCACGTATCGACGGTGCTGGGCGATCCATTTTCGAATGTTACGTACAATCAGATGCTCGCGCCCGTGCTCAAGGAAACTGGCAATTCGTATTCGGTTGCCCTGGGCGCGGCACTCAAAGGATTCAAGAAGTGACGGATGTGGATAAACGCTTGTTTCCACAAGGACTTTTCACATAACGGGTGATACAATACGTCTATCTCCATGGAAGCTCCGCAAAACATCCAACAGCTGCCCAAGACCGAGATTGCCGCTCCGGCGACCCCGCGCAATTTGCTGCTCGGGTCGCTTATTTTTCTGTTCGTCGCGGCGGGTTTCTATTTGTTCTGCGCCGGATACCAGAAGGTCGCTGCATCTCAAGTGCAAAGCTTGGATAACGAGATCCAGGATACGGTTGCATCATTGTCGAAAGACGAAGTGCAAAAAGTTCTGACCTTGGACGCGGAGATCAAAAAACTCAAAGTACTGCTGCCCGGACATGTGTATATGTCGCATGTGTTCGATTTTCTCGAGAAGAACACAAGCCCGAAGATCACGTTCACCAGCATGAACTTGGACACAACCACGAATATTTTGCAGCTCGCGGGAACCGCGCCGACCTTGACCGACGTGAGCTTGCAGGCCGCAGCCCTCAAGCAGGACGAGCAGGATGTGCGCGACGTCGTGATTCACGATATCGGGGTGGGACGGGACGGCAGATCGTATACCTTCAAGCTCGACGTGTATATTCTCAAAAGTTTATTGATTTCCCAGTAATATGAACAGCTCGGCCCGCGTCCTTTCCATGTTTTTGTTCAGCGCGCTTATTTTCGTCGCGGCATTGTACGTTTTGTTCGGATTGGACATGCCCCAGTGGCAGAATGTGCAAACGTCGCGCTATCAGGTTGCCGAGCGCCAAGCCGTACGCGATCACTTGATGGATCTCATCAATCAATTCCGCCAGGAAGTGGCGCAATTCACCAATCTTGATGCGCAGATCACGCTGATCAGCAACACCTTGCCCGATTCCATGAATATTCCGGAATTGCTCGCAACCATCGAGACCATGACGGGCAACAATCATGTATCGCTGGACCAGATCACGTTTACGTCCGTGAGCGCGAACCAGACGCCGACGATCGCGCCCGCAACGGCTCCGGGAGCTCCGATCGCGCCCGCAAAAACCATGACCGTAACCGTGTCCATATCCGGATCCGGGGATTATAGCAGCGTCAAAGATTTTTTGAATTCCCTTGAAACCGAACAGCGGCTTATCGATGTTTCGACGTTCAGCTTGTCTCCGCTTCCTACCACGGGGAGCAAAACGCCCAGCTTCGCATTCCGTCTTGATGCAAAAGCGTATTACATCACGCCGCCTCAATTCACATTGCCATAACCTATGGACGTACCCAAATTGCAACCCGAACAAGTCATTATGACGCGCCGCAGACCT
>JAKALE010000072.1 GCA_021813305.1 bacterium | reverse complement strand
GCGCCGCGCGCGTCAAAGAAGCCGTCGCGTCTCTGGAGCGCGACCGCATGGTTCTCTGTGCCGGTCGGTTGGTGCGTTTGATTTCTTTTTGATATGCGCATTCTTTTTGTCACGTCCGTGTATGAGCCGTCCGTGAGCGGCATTACGGTTTCCATGCAGAATTTCAAGCGGGAACTGGAGGCCAGGGGACACGACGTATGGGTTCTGGCACCCAAATATCCGGGTTGGCATGATACTGATCCCCATGTGATCAGGTATCCGTCGGTACGCAATCCGTTGGTCCGGGCTTATCCCATACCACTTCCGGTTCCGACGCCCGTCTTGATCGCGTTCCTTGCGACGCATCGGTTCGATATTGTGCATACGCATCATCCTCTGTATATCGGCGCGTTTGCGCGCCTGATAGCGTTTTTTAACCGCGCGCCGGTTGTATTTACGCATCATACTCGTTATGACGCACCTTTCCTTCCGATTCTCGACAATCGGGCCGTTGCACAGATGCTTCCCCGTGCCGTGGACCGTTTTTGTGAGCAGGTTGATTTGGTCATCGCACCGTCAGCGTATATAGCATCCTATCTTTCCAAAAAGAAGAAAGATATGAATGTTGTTGTGATTCCGAGTCCGATTTCCGCATTCGATATGCGCGCCGGCGAGCACGATCCGTATCAGGGGTTCCCCAAGGAAAATGCCGTCAAATGCCTGATGGTACAACGCCTGACATTCGAGAAGAAAACGGATTTCGCGGTTGAGGCTCTGGCGGTTCTCCCTGAACATTACCATCTATTCATTGTGGGGGACGGACCCGCGCGTTCGTCGATCGAAGCCCGCGCCGAGGAACTGGGCATTGGTGCGCGCGTGCATATTACGGGATTCATGGATCGCGCCCAGGTCGCGGATTTTCTGGCTCATGCCGACGTGTTTTTATTCACTTCTACCACGGAAACGCAGTCCATGGGTATTTTGGAAGCGGCTTCATGGGGGTTACCCATGGTTGTCGCTGACAGTGAGTTTTCGCGCAGCGTTCTTCCTGACGGTGTATGCGTCCGCGCACCGCTCAATCCGGAACTTTTCGCCAAGGCGGTACTGCTTGCCCTGCGCGGCAGGCAGAAACTTGGTGATCGGGCACGCGTATGGTCAAAAGAATTCAGTCCAGGTGCATGCGCCAATGCGCTTGAGCAGCGTTATGAAACATGCGTCAAAATCAAGGCGATGAGCGAAACCGGATGGCAGTCCTGGAGCGCAAAGAACGCGTTTCCCGTCCGTCTGCCGACCCACCGATTCAATCCATTGGGGAAAGACAACTATGCATTGCCCGCAGAACTATGGCTTGCGCCTCCGCGCAAGCAGCCAGGGCCGATTGCCGGGTGGTGTTCGTGGGGAGCGTACGGTACCGGCGTAACCGAAACGGTGGTGCTTGAAAATGCGCAATGGATGGCCGATCACCGCGGGAGCCTGCCGCTTGAGTATTGCCTCATTGACGACGGATGGACGCGATGGGGGGATTGGCGTGCTCCGTCGCAGGAAAAATTTCCCCAGGGGCTTATCCATTTGGCCCGCGAGATCCATAATCGCGGATTGAAGGCCGGTATTTGGATGGCTCCATTTCTTGCGTCCGCCAGGTCGCAGACATTTCGGCAGTTTCCTGCGTGGTTTGCGCGTGACGAATCGGGGTTTCCCGTCGACGGCGCGCAGTTCCATCCGTTCGTCGGTATTCCATTTCTCAAGCCGGTAACCAGAAGGCTTTTGGACACGCGCGTGCCTGGGGCATGGGAGCATGTCCGGCATTCAATAGATTTTTTGCTCAGAACTTGTGGGTTCGACCTGATCAAATTGGATTTTTTGTTCGCTCCATATTTCATTCCAGGCATCAGCGTGCACGAAGCTTCGGAAATGATTCAGCGCGTTTTGCGCTATGTTAAAGGCAGGTATCCGCAGGTATATGTCATCGGGTGCGGGTGTCCGCTTGTCGACGGCGTGGGGCTTGTTGATGCAATGCGCGTTGGTCCGGACGCTGTGTTGCCGTGGATGCGCAACGCTGGCGCCCTCGGCGCCGTGTGGTATCATCAGACGATTGACGACGTCGATCGGACCGTACGCAGTCGCATGTGGACAAAGGACTTTTGGACGCTTGATCCAGACAATTTCATGTGTGCGAGCGCCCATCCGGTAGTTCGCACGGACGTTTTGCGGATGCAGAAACTCGTGAAAGACTGCAACGGAGTCATATTCCTTGGCGATCGGCTGTCCACTCTTACGGAGCAACATATTCATGAGTACATCAACCCTCTTTTTTCATAAGAACGGAGCGGCGGCAAACGCATGTTCGTTTGCGTGGGACAAAGCGCAGGAATATCTCTGGCCTTTCTTTGCATTTGCCGTCGGGTGGGCAGGTTTGTACGGAGGATTGGCGTTGACGCTGCTTGTTTCAACGCGCCCGCTGGTCGGCATTGCCGCGCGCGCGATCGCCGCAGCAGGAGCCGTCTTTTTTACCCTGTGGTTTTCATCCGTTTCCCTTGATATCGCGCGCGGCAAGCAGCCAGATCTGCGCATGATGGCGCGCTCTCTCCGCTTCGTTTTTTCTCCGGCGGTTCTTGTGCATGCGTGCCTGTCGTTTTGTGTGGTTGTCTTAATGGCGTTCCCCGGTATTCTCGTCATGTCTTTTGTGGCATCGCTGTCTTTTCTTGCGCCGGTATTTGTCATCGCCCTGGCGATTGTTTCCTGGCTGTATATACTCACCGTTTTTGTGTTACACGCAAACCTCGGCTTTGCACTGGTCGGGCATTCGGATATCCCTGCGTTGCCGAAGCGGGTTTCTTGGAATGCCGTATATGTGACCGCAAAAGCCGCCTGGGACAGAGTCACGGAAAGTCGCTCGCTCGTCGAGCGGAACTGGACGCAGTATGTATTGCTGTGGGCATACGGAGCGATTGCATTCGTTCTGGGAAGTATTCCGTCCGTCGTGACGTTGGGCGCAGGGTTCGTATTTTTGATATTCTTTTTCGGCATCGCGCTTGCGCGCATGTATGTGGGCGCGCATCGGATCAATGTGCCGGTTTCCCGCGAATAACAGAACCGCCCTTGGGGCGGTTCTGTTATCGGATTTTGACTCAGCCGCGTTTACGCAAACGCTTTGCGTATGTTTTCAAGCGCGCTTTGTTTGTCGGTAAATGCCTTGATTTTCACCCACTTGCCCGGTTCGAGCTCCTTGTAGGTCTCGAAAAAGTGCTTGACTTTGTTTTTCGTCGCGGCGCCAAGAGCGTCAATATCCTCGATTTCCGCGTAGTGCGGATCGATTTTGGTAAGCGGCACCGCGATAATTTTATCGTCTTTACCTGCTTCGTCTTCCATCTCGAGCATGCCGATCGGACGGGCGGCGATAACCGACCC
>JAKALE010000071.1 GCA_021813305.1 bacterium | reverse complement strand
CATGCAGATAGCCGACAGGCTCAATAAACCGGTAATTATTAGTGAATGGGGAGAGTCTTCTTATTCAGCCGGTATTGATAAAGCTTTGGGCCTCGGCGAAATCGGCCAGTACGGCACGGCTTGACCCGTAGACTTCCACACAGCCTGTGCCTCCGCAGTTGCACGGCTTCCCGCCAAAAGCCTGGATCGATAGGTGTCCGAATTCGCCCGCGCCGCCCTGGATGTCGAAGGTTTGGGCCCCAAAATCCTCGATCGTTTTACTGATGAAGGCATGATTCAGGACGCGGCGGACGTGTTTTTCCTCAAGCACGGCGACATTGCGGCCATGGACCGGTTCGGCGAAAAATCGGCACGTAATTTACTCGAAGAATTGGAGCGCAAGAAACGTATGCCGTCCCACCGGCTGGTGTATGCCTTCGGCATCGGGCATGTCGGCGAAGAGAACGCCCGAGCCATGGTCGGTTTTTTACCTTCCGCGCATGCGTTGAGAACGCCGATGGATTTATTCCGGGCATTCGCTTGCCTGGACGTTGCAAAGCTGCAATCCATGCCGGATGTCGGTCCTGCGGTAAGCAAAAGCGTGTACGACTGGTTCCATGACAAACGCAACGAGGCGTTCGTGAAAAAACTCGATCGTGCAGGATTGGTCATTGAAGCGCCGCAAAAAAAACAAGAACGGAGCGCGTTGAAAGGGAAGATATTCGTTTTGACTGGCACGCTCGTTTCGCTTACGCGCGATCAGGCAAAGCAAATGATTCTGGATCGCGGTGGAAAGGTTTCCGGATCGGTTTCGAAAAAAACGGATTTCGTCGTCGCGGGCGCCGATCCGGGATCCAAATATCGTCAGGCACAGACCTTGGGCGTGCGGATTTTGAATGAGCGCGCTTTCGTGGCGCTTATTGGAAAATAGTGAACAGAAACGCTATACTGAAAACCGAATCATGAAAAAAGACGTTATTACCGCAAAGACCGTTGCGCATATTACGGCATTGGCCAGGCTCGTGCTGACGGACGAACAATCGGCGCGAATCCGTCCGCAGTTGACTACGGTGCTTGAGTTCATGTCGAAGATCCAGGCGTTGGATACGGAGGCGATCCTTGAAACTTCGCAAGTCACCGGATTGCACAACGTATTTCGCGAAGACGAAATCGACCGGAGCCGCATGCTTTCCCAGCCGGATGCGCTGCGCAACGCGCGCAAAGTTCACGACGGATACTTCGTTGTGGATGCCGTACTGAAAGAATTTTAATTCCTCTCCTTATGCTGTTGGATTTGAGCATTCCTGAATTGCACGACGGGTTCATCCGGAAGGAATTTACCGTCGCGGACGTCGTATCCGAGTGTTTTGCGACCATCGAACGGTTACAGGGCACGCTCAATGCGTTTATTACGGTCCAGGATAAAGAAGCCGTTCTGGCAACCGCGCGCGAGAGGGATGCGGATATATCCGCATCATCCCCGCTTTTGTTCGGCATCCCGTTCGTTCTTAAGGATTCGTACGTTGCGCGCGATGTCCGTACTACTGCCGCTTCGCATGTTTTGGGAGATTTTGCGTCTCCGTACAATGCAACCGTGCTGCAGAAACTGCTCGATCAGGGGGCGATTCTTCTGGGAAAGATGAATATGGATGCGTGGGGGCATGGCGCCACGAATGAAAATAGCGATTTCGGTCCGGTACGCAATCCATGGGATGAAACGCGCGTATCCGGGGGATCGTCCGGCGGTTGCGGCGCAGCGGTTGCGGCGCGCATGGCGGCGTTTGCCATCGGAGAAGATACCGGGGGATCGATTAGAAATCCCGCTGCTTGGTGCGGCATTTCCGGCATGAAAGTCAGTTACGGCAGGGTTTCGCGCTACGGCTGTATCGCGTACGCGTCATCGTTCGACACCGTGGGCCCCATGGCAAAAACCGCAGAAGACTGCGCAGTCGTGCTTTCCGCAATTGCGGGGCAGGATCCCAACGATGCGACCAGTTCTCCGCAGCCGGTTCCCGATTATCTTGAACGGTTAAAGGCGCGCGATCTTGCGGGTGTGCGGATCGGTATTCCCAAAGAACTGTTCGGCCCGGGATTGGATCCTGAAATACGCGGCGCGATATTTTCCGCACGCGACGAGTTCGCGGCATTGGGCGCGACGATTGTCGACGTTTCCATGTCGCTTTTGGATTACGGCATTCCGGTTTATTACCTGATCGGGCCGAGCGAAACAAGCTCGAATCTTGCTCGTTACGACGGTGTGCGGTACGGCAACGACAGAAGTTTGTTTACCGAAGAAAGTATGCGCCGTATCATGATCGGCACCCATGCGCTTTCGACCGGTTATTACGACCAGTATTACCGCAAGGCACAGCGCGTCCGCACGATGTTCATTGCCGAATACAAGAAAATGCTTTCGCAATGCGATGCGGTTTTGATGCCTGTGACGCCAACTCATGCAACCAAGATCGGGGAACTTGTCAGTGACCCGCTCCAGAACCTGCTGGTCGATGTCTACACCGTTTCGCAAAATCCCGTCGGAGTCCCGTCACTGGCCATTCCGTGCGGATTTTCGAAGGAACATTTGCCTATCGGCATGCAACTGGTGGGAAACATGTTTTCCGAAGACCTGCTTCTTTTGTTGGGGGCGGCATATCAGAGGGCGACCCAATGGCATGCGAGCAAGGCGCCCATGATACAATAAAAGTTACAATATCGAAACGACATGGATAAAAAAGAATTGTCTTCCGGCGAGGTGCGCCATATCGGGGAGCTCGCGAAACTTGAGCTTTCGGACGAAGAGGTTGAAAGATACCGCGGACAGCTGGTCAGGATATTCGATTACATCGGGCAAATCGACGAGATGAAAACCGACGGAATTGAGGAAGCGCATCATCCAACCATGCAGGTGAGCAATGTATTCCGCGAAGATTTCGTTGACGAATCGGGATCCCTTTCACAACAGGAATGTCTGGAAAATGCGCCGGCAACGCACGATGGTTTTTTCGTGGTGCCGGGGATTTTGAATAAACTCGATTCATGAGCATGCGGACGGATTTGGCAACGCTCACCTTGGAAGAAGCCTTGCGCGGTTTGCGCGACAAGGAGTTTTCGAGCGCGGAGTTGACGCGCGCGTGCCTGGATCGGATACGGGCATATAACCCGGTTATCAATGCGTACATAAGCGTGTACGAGTCGGAAGCCATGGCTCAAGCGCAAGTGTGCGACACGCGCATTGCCGCGGGGGATCGTTTGCCGTTGCTCGGGATTCCCGTGAGCCTGAAGGACAATTGGTCAGCGCGCGGCATGAAAACCGCCGCCGCGTCGAAAGTATTGGATACGTACGCCGCTCCGTATGACGCGACTGCGACGAAGCGATTGCGCGATGCCGGAGCGGTCATTGTCGGAAAAAACAACATGGATGCATGGGGACACGGTTCGTCGGGCGAGCATTCCGATTACGGAAACACGCACAACCCAT
>JAKALE010000070.1 GCA_021813305.1 bacterium | reverse complement strand
TGGGGGTTTTGCAGACCCCTGCCTTACTACTTGGCTACCTGGCCGTGCTTCATTTTACCGATCCTTTTGCTCGGGCGCAATGCCGGCTTCGGTATCGGGTTTTTGATGTTGCGCTTCTTCCGACATGAGCGCATACACCTTGCTCGCTTGGGCGATGCTCTCGTCGAGCACAAAGTGCAGCTTGGGGATCGGATGCACGCGCATGCGTTTTTCCAAAAACGAATACAAATGGCCTGCTGCGCGTTGGAGCATGGCAAATACTTCGTCGCGCTTATCGTCCGGCCAGATGGACACGGATATATTGGCATACATGGTGTCCGAAGACACCTCTGCTTTCGTGATTGAAATAAGCGTTCCTTGCGGCGCGTCAAATTCCTCGCGCAGAAGCGTGCTCAATTCTTTGGCAAGCAGATGCTCCACGCGGACAATATGCTCTTTCATGAAGATACGATACTACGCTTTTGCCCTGAACTGAAGAACGTCTTTGGTCGCGACCGGAGTTTCGGTTTGGATTTGCACGCCGAATTCGCCGATCGCGCTGATTTGATCGAGCTCATCCTTGTTCTTTTTGAGCGACAACGCTTTGCCTTTGCCGATTTCCTGCCCGTCGCGCATGATTGAAAACGCGTCGTTTTGCGAAACCATTCCTTCGGTGAGACGCACGCCCACGACCCTGCGGTTTTTGTTATCCGGATCCGAGAAGATCGCGATGATTTCCCCTTGCGCCGAAGGCGCGACATTGAGTTCGGCCGATCGTTTTGCCAGCATGTTTTGCAATTCTTCCGCGAGATGATAAATGATATCCCCTTTGATGATCGTGATTGGACGCGATTGCACGTATCCTTTGGTTTCCTGGGACATGTCGCTGCGGAACGCGATGATGAGCGCGCCCGAGGCTTCGGCGGTTTTGAGGTCCGAAAGCGTGATGTCTCCGATGGATTTGTCCACGATAGTGAATTCGGTCTTGGTTTGTTCGATCGCGTACCTGATGACGGTTTCGAGCGCTTCCAGGGATCCGGACACGTCTGCTTTCAGGATAAGGGTGAGCACATTCTTGCGCGTATCGGTTTCGGCCGAGACGTTTTCTTTGCGCTCGGACTGCGTCCGATACGCGCTTTCATCGGTGGAAAACCATTCGCCCATCTGCGGCTGGGTTTCCCATCCCACGACCGATGCGGGGGAGGAAAACGAGAGTTCGGTCACGGTTTTGCCGAGGAAATTCTCCAGAATCTTCACTTTTGCTTTCCCTGACTGGGTATAGATCGTGTCTCCGCGCCGAAGGGTCCCATTAAGAATCAAAAGCGTTGCGTTGAGCCCTCGCTTCGCATCGCGCGACGATTCGAGCACCACGCCTTCGGGATTTGCATCGACATCCGCTTGTTTAGGATTCATGTCGTACACAAGGAGAATAAGCTCGAGCAAGGTGTCGATGTTCTGTCCTGTTTTTGCCGAGATTTCCGCGACCGGCACCGAACCGCCCCAGCCTTCGACGTATACGCCTTTTTCCGCGAACTGCTGCTTGACCTTTTCCGCATTGGCTCCCGGCCTGTCCATTTTGTTGAGCGCGATAATGTAGGGTAGGTTGAGTTTTTGGATGTAGGACAGGGCTTCCAGGGTTTGGGGCTTGAGTCCTTCTTCGGCCGCAACCACCAGGATGGCGACGTCGGCAACCGCGCTGCCGCGTTCGCGGATTTTGTTGAATGCTTCATGTCCCGGGGTATCCAAAAAAGTGATCGTACGGTTATTGATTTCCACTTCGTATGCGCCCAGATGCTGGGTGATGCCGCCGGCTTCCTTTGCCGCGATACGGGTTTTGCGGATGTAATCCAGCAGCGTTGTTTTGCCGTGATCGACATGACCCATAATGACCACGACTGGCGGACGGACGGTTGGTTTGTTTTGTTTGTTTGCCATAGGGACAGAAAAAATAAAACCTCATGAAAGAGGCAACATCCCGGGCTTCGAATTGTACTCTAAAAGCTGAGAAAAACCGGCTTTTGAGAAAAAGATGGGTGCATAAAGAAGAGAAGCAATGGGGATGACCCTCGTGTTCATAGTATACGCTTGAATCCGCGATATTGCAAAACGAGTTTTATGTGCGGTGTTATACTGCATGTATATATTAATTTTCTTTTTTATGAGAACAAATTACAAAACAGTTGCATTGGCAGCACTTGTAGCCTTGTCGTTGCCTGCGTTGTCTTTTGCCGCATACCTCAAGGCGGACAAAACCATTGTTATCGATCAGTCCGCTCCTATTGCGCAAAACGCGTATGTTGCAGGCGCTGATGTGAGCGTGTCCGCTCCGGTGCAGGGCGATCTTATGGCAGCGGGCGCAAATATGCGTATTTCTTCGCAGGTGAGCCAGGATCTTTTTGTTGCGGGCGGCACGGTGATCTTGTCCGGTTCTGCGCAGGACGCGCGGGTGGTCGGCGGGACGCTGCTGGTGGGCGGCGCGTACAGTGGGGAGCTCATGGCTGCCGGCGGACAGATTAACGTCGGCCAGGGCACGACCATCGCGAAAGATTCGTATATCGCCGGTGGTTCGGTCGACTTTTCGGGAACCGAGCAGGGCAATCTTACCATTGCGGCCGGGACTGCATATGTGAATGGTGTCGTGCACGGCAATTTGATCGTGCATGCGCGCCAGAACGTGCGCATAGGTTCCAATGCTGTGATCGACGGAACGGTTGAGTATACGTCGCCTGAAGCCGCGACCGTCGATGCCGGCGCGAAAATAACCGGCGCCGTGACGTATCATCCGGTCGCGCCTCAGGAGAACAAATACCAGGCATTGCGCAGCGGTCCCGAAACGATCGCGAAGATTGCCGGATTTATTTCGGTCGCCGTGTTCTTGGCGTGGATCGCGAAGTTTCTTGTCGTGCTTGCCGCGGCATACGCGTTTTGGTTCGCCCTGCGCACAGAGACGGGAGATATGGTCAGGCGTGCAGGAACCCAATTTTGGAAATCATTGCTTGTCGGGTTTGTTGTGCTTGTCACGCTGCCTATTGCGGCGCTGATTGCGTGCGTCACGATCATCGGCGCGATTCCCGGCATCATCGGATTTCTTGTGTACGCAGCCCTGTTGGTGACCGCCATGCCTGTGGCAGGCATCGTAACCGGATCGTTTCTGTTCAGGCGCCGCGCAGATCTTGCGTGGTATCAGATTGCGTTGGGCGTGTTCGCGTTCATGCTCATCAAGCTTATTCCTTTCATCGGATGGCTTGCATGGTTTGTCCTGTACGTGATTTCGTTGGGAGCAGTATCGCAGACGCTGTGGCAGCATTGGATCAGAAAGCGTTCATAAAAGAATGGATGTGAATATGAAACGCCGCTTTCAAGCGGCGTTTCATATTCATGCATTTATATAATGGTTATGGCACGTCAATTTCTTCGGGAACCGTGCCGGTAAACCGTTTTCCGATTGACGAGAGAAGCTCGTTCATTTCTTCGGAACGGAGCATA
>JAKALE010000069.1 GCA_021813305.1 bacterium | reverse complement strand
CTGCCCAAGCTGCGGACGTCAGAATACCAACAATGCAGCAAGCATTTCAACAAACGTTCAAGAAAGCGGTTCCTGCCGTGGGCGACGTACTCACCGGCAAGGTTATCCGCAAAGAGCCGCGCCGCATCTTCATCGACTTGGATACGGTGGGCACCGGCGTCGTGGTGGGACGCGAATATTTCTCCGCATTGTCGCGCATCAGGGCCCTCAATCCCGGAGACGACGTGACGGTCAAGATCATCGACATGATGAACGAAGAAGGGTACTGGGAATTATCCATGAACCAGGCCGACCGCGAAGCGGCATGGAAACGCCTGCGGGATATGAAGGAAAAGCGCGACATTTTGTCCGTACCGGTCCTTGGGGCAAACCACGGCGGTCTGCTTATGCAGTCCGAAGGAGTAGAAGGGTTCATGCCTGTATCACAACTGTCGCTTGACCACTACCCGCGCGTGGAAGGCGGCGACAAGACCAAGATCATGGAAGAGCTCAAAAAATTCGTCGGCAAAGAGCTCAAGGTCAGGATTTTGGACATGAACGAAAAAGACGAGAAGCTCATCTTCTCTGAACGCGAGGCAGCCGAAGAGGAAATGCAGGAAGCCATCGCAAAATACAATGTCGGCGACGTAGTGGACGGCGAAGTCACGGGTGTCGCGAACTTCGGCGCATTCATCAAGTTCGGCACTCCGCCCCTTGAAGGATTGATCCACATTTCGGAAATCGATTACAAGCTTATCGATGATCCGGCAAAATACGTGCGGGTCGGCGAAACGGTAAAGGCGAAAATCGTTAACATCAACAACGGCCGCCTGTTCCTGTCGCTTAAAGCGCTCAAGGAAGATCCGTGGAACACAGTTGCCCAGCGTTACGAAAAAGGATCAACGCATCAGGGCAAGATCATCAAGATCAATCCCGTAGGCGCATTTGCCATGTTCGAAGATTCAATCTACGGCCTCTGCCCGGTCAGCCAATTCAACGACGATCTGGAAGCGTTGAAAACTGCATATAAGACGGGAGAAACGTACGGATTCGTAATCCAAGACATCGATCAGAACGAAAAGCGTCTGGCCCTGGCTCCGGAGGAAAAATAGCCCGACAGTACGGTTAACAACAAACCCCCCATAACGGGGGGTTTGTTGTTAACCTGCGATGTGAAATTCTATTTCACCAGATCCTTGAATGCTTTTGACGGCTTGAACTTGGGAACCTTGGTCGCCGGGATCGCAATGCGCTCGCCGGTCTTCGGATTCACGCCCTGGCGCGGGTTGCGCATGGCCAGCCTGAATGATCCGAACCCCGCAACTGCGACTTCGGAATTCTTCTTCACCGCCGCCATGATTTCTCCGAAGATCATGTCGATAACCTGGACTCCTGCCTTCTTGGAAAGTTCGAACTTGGTCGATACTTTGTTCGCAAGATCTACTTTGTTCATGATTGTTTCTCGACTAGTTTCACATCCCCTTTGGGGAACGACGTACTTTAAGGGCAATTATACGCGAAAAGTATTTTTTGTCCACTGCGGCGGAATCCCTGAGAATCCCTTTAAAAACTTGCTATCTGGCGTATTCGATCGCACGGGATTCGCGGATCACAACAACCTTGATTTCGCCCGGGAACTTCAATTCTTCCTGGATGCGCACTGCGATGTCCCGTGCAAGCTGCGCCGCTTCAAAATCCGTCACCTGTTGGGGCGTCACGAACACGCGGAGCTCCCTGCCGGCCTGGATTGCATATGCTTTTTCCACGCCGCGGAATTCAAGCGCGATTTTTTCAAGATCGGTCAGGCGCTTGATGTAATTTTCAAGCGATTCTCTGCGCGCGCCCGGTCTGGCTGCTGATATCGCGTCTGCCGCATTGACGATGTAAGCCTCCGGAATCGCGACCGGATAATCGTCGTGGTGCGACCGCATAGCCAGAACGATTCGTTCGTCGACTTTGTATTTTTGGAGGATTTTTATTCCCAGTTCCAAATGACTCCCTTCGATTTCGTGGTCGACCGCTTTGCCGATGTCGTGCACCATGCCTGCTTTCTTCGCGATCTCCACGTTCATTCCCAGCTCCTGGGCCATCATAGAACATAATGTTGCGATTTCTATCGAGTGCATAAGGACGTTTTGCCCGTAGCTCGTGCGGAACGCAAGGCGCCCCAGCAAATGCACGATTTCGGGCGGAAAATCAATAATACCCGCTTCGTAAACCGCATTCTCCCCTGCCTCTTTAATTTTCTGCATGACGTCCTTCTTGGCATCTTCAACGAACTCTTCGATGCGTGACGGCTGAATGCGGCCGTCCTGCACTAGCCGTTCCAACGCGATGCGCGCGACCTCGCGGCGCACCGGATCGAAACACGACAAGGTGATGGTATCCGGAACGTCGTCGATAATAACCTCGACTCCGGTCACCTGCTCGAAATGCCGGATGTTCCTCCCTTCCTTTCCGATGATCCGGCCCTTGATTTCGTCATTGGGGATTGCGACCGATGAAGTCGTAATTTCCGCGACATGCGATCGGGCATAGCGCTGGATCACGGTCGCCACAAGTTCGGCAGCCCGGTGCTCGATCTGATCCTGCCGGTCCTTTTCGAGCCTGCGGAGCGAATCGAACAAGTCCTGCTGATAAGTCTGCTTGATCTGATCAAGCAGATACTGTTTTGCCTCTTCACGCGAAAGCTTCGAGCGTTCCTCGAACAATGCCAACTCCTTTTCCTGGCGCTGCTCCAAATCCTGCTTGATCGTTTTTACCTGTTCTATTTGTTCAACCAGTTTTTCCTCTTTCTGCTCCAAACGCTTGGAACGCTCTTCAAGCAATACTTCCTTATTGAGCAAGCGTTCCTGGGTTTTGTGCAATTGCACCTTCTCTTCCTTTATTTCCTGCTCCGCATTCTGCAGGATGGTCACGGCCTTGTCCTTGGCGTCAATAACAAGCTTTTTGACCTGGTCGTCGGCGCGCTGGATCCGTTCCTGGATCGTTGCCTCGACGTTCTTGACCCCCTGCTCGGTGTAGTACTTGCGCAACGCGTATCCCGCGCCGATCCCGCCGAGTACCAGGGCGATAATCAAAATGGACGACATACGTATGTGATGCCGGCGCACCCGATGATCAAGGGCGTTCAGAAAAACCTATTCCGGAATTCCGAAAAAATCCTGATTGGCGAATACAGCAGACAAAGACGAAATGGGTTTTGGTTCCAAACCGCTCACGATATATGATGCGTTCCGGCGGTTAATTCAATAAGACCTTTTGATAGCTATTCGCACATGCAATCGCGCATGCGCGCATGATAGTAACCGATACGGACATTGTATCGCAGGGCAGTTTAAAGTCAAACCGAATGATCGGCATGATACAATGGATGGGAATCAAATCTTGTCTTTATACGATGAAACTTTTAAAAGAGGATGTCAAGTACCTTATCGTACACCAGAGCGCGACCGATCGGGACCAAACCACCTTCGAACAGATCAAAAAATTCCACATCTGGCAAGGCATGGGCAATATCGCCT
>JAKALE010000068.1 GCA_021813305.1 bacterium | reverse complement strand
TTTCAAATTTTTGTTTACAACACCTGTTTGATCTTGCGTGCGTGTTCAACCAACGTCGTGGTATACCCCATTTCGTTGTCGTACCATGACAGAACGGTCACCAGATCCCCGTCGACTACCTTGGTCATCAGGGAATCCACGATCGCGCCGTACGGCTGGCCGATAACATCGGACGATACCAGTTGATCAGTCGAAACCTTCAAGACTTTTGACCAGCGCGGATCCTGTGCCGCGTCCGCAAGAATCTGGTTCACTTCCTGGGTAGTAGTCGGCCGTGCGGCGACAAACGTGATGCTTGAGACCGAACCGGAGATAACCGGCACGCGGAACGCCATGCCGTCGAATTTTCCCGCAAGGTCCTTGACCGCGCGCGTGACCGCAATCGCGGCGCCGGTCGTCGAAGGCGTCGTGTTGTATGGCGCTGCCCTGCCGCGACGGTAATCACTGCCTTTGGTCGGGCCGTCAACCAGGCTTTGCGTCGCCGTGAGGGCATGGACCGTTGAAAGCATGGCTTTTTTGATGCCAAGCTTCTCCTGGAGAATCTGGATTACCGGATGGGCGGAGTTGGTTGTGCAGGATCCGTTGGAGGTAACCGCGCACGTTCCCAATTCCTGTTCGTTCACGCCGATCAGCACGGTCTTGCCCATCGGGCCGTCTTCGTCCTTTGCCGGAGCGGAAATAAGCACGCGCTTTGCGCCCGCGCTGACGTGCGCCTGGGCTTTCGCAAACGATTCGTACGCGCCGGTCGATTCGATCACCAAATCGATATTCAGGTCCTTCCAGGGCAGGTTGGCAGGGTCTTTTTCCGAAATAAATAGGACCGGCTTCCCGTCGACAACCAGCTTCGCACTGCTAGTAGTTTTGCCGACCTGCTGCGTTTCTTCTTTGAGGTCGACTGATTTTTGGTAATCGCGGTACACCGAGTCGTGGCGCAACAAGTACGCGAGATTCGAAGCATCTCCCAGGTCGTTGATCACCACGAACTGGAAATCGGGGTCGCCGAATCCGAGACGGAACACCAATCGTCCGATCCGACCGAATCCGTTGATGGCAATGCGCAAAGGCTGTGTCATATGTCAGTTTTCAATTATTTGAATTCTCGATCCAAGGAATTTTCTAATGGAATTTGAGCCAATACCCGGCCACGCCGAACGCGACGCTCACGTTCAAGGATTCTTTTGAACCCAGCATGGGTATTTGGACAATTGTATCACAGCGTTCAAGCACGCGTTTGGAAATTCCCGAAACTTCCGTTCCCAGCACGAGCGCGACGGGTTTGTTTATCCTGAATTTCCTGACGTCGACGGAACGCGCATCCTGTTCCAAAGCGACAATGCGATATCCGTCCTTTTTGCATTGCCTGATCGCGTCTGCAGACCGCTTTTTACGTTCCCAGACAACGGTTTGTTCCGCGCCCAAAGCAGTCTTTGCTATGTCCCGATTCGCCCTGCTGCCGATGCCGTCGGGAACCGGCGTAATGCCGCACAAATACAATTTCGAAACTCCCAATGCATCGGCGGTTCTGAATATCGAACCCACGTTGTGCGCGCTTCGGACATTGTCCAAAATGACCGCGAGACGCTGCGTTCGGTCCATGCTTACGGTGCCTGTTTGTTCAGAAAATCAACGCAGGAAAGCGCCGCGATGATGCCTTGCCCCGCGGCGATGCCAATCTGTTTATAGGGCATGTCGGTCACGTCCCCTGCGGCGAACAATCCCGGAACATTGGTTTTACCGAGCGCGTCGATCTTGATCTCGCCCGACACGGTGCGCGCAAGATCAGGCATGACGAATTCCGCGTTTGGAATCATGCCGATGTGTATGAATACGCCCTGCGCTTCAATGATTTTTGACTCGCCGGTCAACGCGTCCTTGTATTCCACCGCAGTCACGAAATCGGTTCCGACGATCCTGCTGGTAACGGCATTGGGAACGACCGTCGTGTTGGTTCCCGCCTTTACCCGCGCGATAAGCGAACGATCCCCTTTCATGTCAGGGTTTTTGGTCAGGACATACGCGTGCTTCGCGATATCGTTCATCATGATACCGGATTCGTTGGCGGAATCGCCTCCGCCGATAGTCACCACGGTTTTATTTTTGTAGAGCGGTCCGTCACATACCGTGCAATAGCTCACGCCTTTCCCGCGGAATTCTTTCTCTCCCGGAATGCCCAATTCCCTGGGATGCGACCCGGTCGCGACAATCACGCTGCTGGCTTCATAGGAAACGGCATGCGCAGGATCGTCTTTCCACCCCTTGGCCAAAAATCCCTTGTCCGTTTTTGCAAGCGAGGTGATGCGCACGCCCAGCTCCGGCTCGACGCCATACAGCTTCACATGCTCCAGAAACTTATCCGAAAGCTCGACGCCGTTCGTCTGTCCGCAGCCCGGATAATTGCTCACTTCGCCCGACTGGGCCATTTCGCCCCCGAAATCGGATCCGACCATAACGAACGAGATATTCCTGCGCGCAAGGTAGATTGCCGCGGATGCGCCCGCAGCCGAAGATCCGATAATAAGAACTGGAATCATAGGATGGAAAAATAAAAATGCGAGCTCATTGTGCCACGCGGACATGTGTTTTACAATAGAACAACATCCATGCGGAAAAAACTCTTCTTGTTCTTCGGCGACACTCTGGCGTATTGGCTTGCGTTCTGCCTCACGCTGATCCTGCGCTGGGGAAGCGCGCTCACGCCCGCTTTCGTTCTGGCCAATTTCGCGCTGTGGCTCGCGCTGTGGCTCGCTTGGTGCCTGATCGCCTATAGCATGCAGCTGTATTCACTCGCCGTATACGGATCGCGCAAATACGACTGGATTGTCGCGGGCACGGTTGCGCTTTGCATTCTTCTGGGCGCGGCGGGCATGGTGTTCTACTTTTACGGACGGATGCCCGACGCGACCATCAGCCCGCGGGGATCGCTCCTTCTGTTTTGGATGCTGTTTGGAATCGCGTTTATCTCCTGGCGCAGCATTGCCGAATCGGTGCTGGCCAAGCATATGGTCGAACGAGTGCTCATTATCGGGTCTTCTTCGGAACTTGCCGCGCTTGCGGCTTCGCTTGCCGCGCACCCCGAATATGGATTCGTGGCGTTTTCCATAACGCAAGTGCCTTCTTCGCCAACTGCCCTGGCGCGGCTCATCAAGGAAGAAAACGCCGAAACCGTAGTCAGCACCGACGATTTGTTCCCTCGGGACCTGCACCCCATACTTTCAAGCCTGTCGTCGCTCAACGTCAATTTCTGCGATCCCGGGATGTTTTACGAAAACAAAATCGGCAAGATTTCCCTTGGCTCGGTATCGAATATCTGGGCGCTTACGAGCGTGGTGCGGCGCACGTCGCCGGCGTTCGGTCTCAGTAAAACATTCGGCGAAAAAACCCTTGCGCTGGTTGCCGGCATATGTTTGTCGCCGCTCCTCCTGCTTATCGCCGGACTCATCATCAGCATGCCCCTCCTTATGATGACGGGCGGCTTCATCTCCTCGCTCATTGACAAGGCGAGGTGGCTCGTCTACGTCGGCGCGGGCGCAATATCCTTTACCGC
>JAKALE010000067.1 GCA_021813305.1 bacterium | reverse complement strand
ACAGATTAAGCAAGTTTTTACGCAATTCAGCTCCCAGTGGGCCGTAATCATACAAGGCATTCATGCCGCCGTAAATTTCTGAGTTGGGAAACACGAATCCCCTACGTTTTGACAAGCTGACGATTTTTTCCATTTTGCTTTGTTCCTGATTTGCCATAGATATTAGGGCGCTATTTTCCCGTTGTCTTCGTTCATGCTCGGGTCGTCCGGAAGATTGGAGAACCGCGCTTCCTGAGACTGGGTAAGTACATCCCCGGTAAACGTATCCGTTCCGGTAAATGTCACTTTGTCCAAGATAAGCGCCGCGCGACCGACCTGAGCGACTGACGGAATGAAATTGATCTGAAACGCGATCTGTTTGGACGAATACGCTGCCATCTGACTTATGTCCCAATCGATTTCATTGGTGCGGGGATTATACACGAATCCCGCGACATCGCCTTTCACTTTGCCTTCAAAAGTCACATTGCCCGGGAGCACGGTGGACACCTGCAGGTCATGGAAATCGTTGCCTTGCGCCGCGACCTTCACATACACCGTGTATTGATTGAGCTGGTTGGCGCGCGGCGGAATCGTACCAATGTTTGAGAACGTCCCTTTGGGATCTTTGAAATACACCGGCGCTTCAAGTGCAAGTGTGCCGTTCACTTTTGTCTGGATCTGCGCGGAACTGGCGATCTGCGTACCCACGCCTTCAGGCCTGTTGGAAGCGGACACGGTCGCTTTCACGGTGATGATATTGTTGGTCAAGTTTTGCCAAAACGCGCTTTTGAGCGACACGGAAAACGATACGGTTTCGGTTTTTCCCGGGTCAAGCGTCAAAAGTTTCTGGTCCGAACCTCCGTTCCAGGTCACGGTCTTGGTGCGCGACGAATAGGATCCGTTGCGCACCTGAATAGTCTGAGGCACGAACCACGGCGCGGACACGTCCGCATTGACCACCACATCCTTGAGCGCGTACGAATAATTGTTCGTGACGGACACTTCGTAACTCAATCCCTCTCCGATCGTCGCATGATACTCGGGCTTTCCCTGCACGCTCATCCTCACCTGAAGAGGACTTGCGATCACCAGAAGATTCGCGCTCGTCTGCGCGATTTCGAATGCCTGGCCGCGGATCAGTGTAGTCACGTGCGCGACGATTTTCTTCCCCTGGCCCTGGCTGTCATCCACGACGCTTTTTGCGCTGATCGTGCCCTTTTGGTTTTGTGCGAAATTCGCCAAGGTGAATGCCGGCGAAGAACTGGTCGCATTGGGCAACGCAGGATCAGTTTGAAGCACCCGCATGCCCTGAGGAATATCGAATACAATCTGTGCGTTGGCGATCGCCTGGGTACCTGCATTGGCATACTGCAGCGAAAACAGGAAATTCTGCCCAGGCAAAACTTGATCCGGCGTCTGTAGATTCAAGGAAACTGGATCTGACCCGATAACCGTCGCAATCTGACTTGTCTTTTCATAGACCGTATCCGTTGAACCGAATTTATAGCGCACAGCAACGTCGAGTGAACGCTGATCTCCTGCCTTTCCCCAAAAAATCGCTGAGAATGTTTCCGTGTCGGTCGCTTTGGCGCTCACGGACGAAAGGGACCGTTGGACGGTCGCGAACTGCGGCGCATCAGGAAAAATCGTTCCGGCGTCTGCTTTGACCGTGACGGTCACGTCGCGCAGTGCATCGGACGCATCCTGATTAACAAGAGAAACGGAAAACTGCGCAACCTGGCCCGGATTTGATTGTTGTGAAATCTGCACGCTGATCGCCAACGGATCGGGTTTTTGTTGGAGTACGGTTGCAAGATACGCGCCCAGCGCGGTCAAGGCGATGATACCGCCCAAAGCGAACACGGCGAATCGTACGGTTTTTCTGATCTTTTCCGTATCAACCGGCGGGCGGGGCACTGACGATTCTTCCACCTCGACAGGTTTTGCATGCTCCCATTGCGTGCGCGGCTTGATCGCATCGGTTGTCGGACGCGCTGAATTTTGCTGATTGGTCGAATCGGCCATGAATGGATTATGAGGATTATACCATGTACTGGCGGGCTTGGCGCTCGAAATGTCCTGCGATCGCGCCGATATCCTGGCCGGGAACATCTGTCTCAAGCCATGTTCCCGCTGCAACCGTACGGGCATTTCGCAATGCATCGATGTTCACGCGCAATCCCTGGAGGCGCTGACGCGTGCTGCACGACGCGCACCATACGCCGTGTGCGAACAGGTATGCCTCAGCGCCGACAAACGGCTGCTCGCAACTCGAACACACGGACAAATCGGGCAAAAAACCGAACAAGGACAGGGCCCGGATCTTGAATTGTGCGCCAACCAGGTCCACTGACTGCGCATTTTTTGATGCGGCGTCGGCAAGACGGGATAAAAAAACTTCCCATGAATCGAATAATTCTTGATCGCGTAATTCATGCAGGAACGAATCAAAAAAACGCGCGCCCGCAAGCGCCGTCAAAAGCGCAACGTGATCAGTGCGCACGCCATGAAACGATTCTTGCTCCAATGCCTGGGTCAAAAGCCATCCCTTGCTCGTGGGCACAAGCTCGATCCATGTCCGGTTCAGAAGATCCAAATGCCCTGCGAGTTTCGCTTTCGGTTTGCGAACGCTGCGCGCCACAGCGCGCACTTTGCCGAACTCACGGGTCAGAAGCGAATATATCCGATCATATTCCCCGACATCGCTTGATGCCAATACGAATGCCTCAACGCCGTACATAGTACGCTCAGTATAACAAACTAAAAACCGCTATTTCTTTTTTGCGAGCGTTTCCATGTACTCGTCGAAATGCGACAAATGTTCGGCGAGTTCCGCGTCATCATGCTCGGTTTCCTGTTTGATACGGGTCAATTCCTGCCACACCCAGCGCAATGCCTGGCGGGAAGATGTCATGAATTCTTTTGCCTGCTGCAGAACTTCCTGCGAAGGTACTGTTGTTTTTCGTGAAACCATATGGATTATAAAGTGTCCAGATAGCGGGCCAATTTTTGTCGTGCGTCAGTATTATACAAGTTCTTGAACAGTGCATCGCTAATTTCCGCTGGCGTAATGCTATCCCCGAGATTAAACGGCGCATGTATTTCAACTGGATCGACCATAAGGTGGACATAAATCTGCCCGGATGTTTCTCGCTCAACCCCGATCTTCCCCGTGAACGTCGCGGAAATTTTCAAAAGTCCCATCGGACCATAAGGAATATTTTTTACCTCCAAATTCGTAAAGGATGCTTCATTCTCGTGATCGCCTTCTTTTGTCCGGAAAGTGGGTTCAGTAACAACCTTTACTGAACCGCACGTATTCAGAATTTCCCTGAGAATGTTATGCAAGTTGTCCGTGAACGTGGAAAAACGCAACGATGGATCCTTCGGGCCGGAGATAAGGACCGTTGCCGGGAAACTAACTGAAATGCGTTCTTGGAACCGTTTTGCAATTTTTTCGTCGAAAGAAGCCATTGGTGTTTTTTGCTTTTCGCGCGCAGCGATTATCCACTCAACAATTCTCGCAGGATTGGAATCTCCCTCACTTTCAAGCAGGTATTGAGCTGTGTGCGCCAGAAGATCCCTGTTTTCCGTTTTGACAAGTTGGTCCCTGGATTTTCCTGTCAAAATTTCAAAAACTTTCCAAAGGATTTCACCAAGAGGCCGAAAATCGTTGTTTTTCAATGCATTCAATACGCT
>JAKALE010000066.1 GCA_021813305.1 bacterium | reverse complement strand
TGGCAAATCTTCTGTTGTTGCGTTTCAAGAAGGAGGGGTTCAACGTTGTTCAGGCGTTCAATGGCGTGGAGGCGTTGGATAAATTGGAAAATCAGCAGCATCCGGACATTGTCATTTTGGATCTTATTTTGCCGCAGAAGAACGGCTTCGAAGTGCTTGAATCAATCAGCCAAAATCCGCAGCTTTCGGACATTCCGGTCATTATCGTTTCAAATCTCGGCCAGGATTCAGACGTCGAGCGCGGCAAGCTTTTGGGGGCGATCGATTATTACGTCAAAGCGCGCTTGTCCATCGACGAATTGGTCGGCAAGGTGCGCGGCCTTCTGGCGAAGCAGAAAGCGTAAGAAATCGCTTGGTTTTGGGATGCAAACGCGCGCTGCGCGTTTTTACGGTATGCGGCATACGGCACGGGTTTGTTATCCACAAGGCGCGTCCTGTTTCCGGGGTTTTGTGCTATACTGAAAATAATCACTGTAAATTCCTTCGGGTCGAAATCGGAGGAGCGAAATAAATAAAGTATTTTTCATGAAGCATACAACTACAAATGGTTTCACGTTGCTTGAATTGCTTATCGTGATCGCCATTCTTGCGATTTTGGCGTCCGTAACGTTCATCGCGTTGAATCCCGCGGAACTTTTGAAGAAGTCGCGCGACACGCAGCGCATGGCTGATCTTGCCTCGATGCGTACCGCATTAAACTATTACATCACCAACGCGTCCTCGACGGCGGCGCTTAACGCGGGGTCTCCGACAGCCGGGTGTTCCGATGACACGACCAAATATACGTTTTCCGCGGTCTCAAGCGTCGCTGCAACAGGCACGACCGCTTCATCGACATCCGCGCAGACCGTTGATGGTGCAGGATGGATTCCCGTTGATATGAGCGGCCTGACCGGAGGTTCGCCGCTTTCCAAGTGGGCAGTGGATCCCAATCCGACAGCTGCCGGAACAGCGCCGGGACGCTACTATGCGTATCTGTGCAACCACACGAATACGACATTCGAGCTTTTTGCGAACATGGAAAGCTCGACGTATAAGAACGGCGGTACGGGTGACGTCGAATCAAAAGACGGCGGATCGTTGCCTACTGTGTACGAGGTAGGAACGGCGTTGAATCTTGTATCGACTACAAGCGCGAACTTCTATAACGGTGGATAATCGACGTTCGTATTCCCAATGACGCGATGCAACCCTCCCTGTTTGTGCAGGGAGGGTTGCTCGTTTCGGGGTTGTCCGGTTTTAGCCATGGTATACTGAATACGTATTCGCAATGCGGTCCTCCGGCGCAATGTTTGCTACAATAATGCGAGAATAAGATCGAGTTTGTATTTATGGTTCGTATTCCTTTGGAAAACCTGAAGCGCATGTTGGTCGAATCCGGCCTGGTCAAAGAGGCAGATTTCGAATCCAGCCAGCGCGAAGCGCAACGCTCGGGCAACGACATCGCCGACGTTTTGGTTTCCCGCGGATTCATTACGGGCGACTATTGGTATCAGCTGCTTTCGGGATATTATCATGCGCCGCTTGCCAATCTTACCGGAGAGGAGCTCAGTACCGAAACGTTGAACATTATTCCGGAGGATGTTGCGCGTCAGCGCCAGGCAGTGGTGTTCGGAAAGAACAACGAACGCCTGAAAGTGGCGATTGCCGATCCCGGAGATTTGGAAACCATCAAATTTCTGGAAGGATACACGCAGCGCCCGCTGGATCTGTATTTGGCGACCGAACGGGATCTGCAATACTCGTTTTCAAGGTACCGCAAGGAAATCCTCGAAAATTTCCAGCGCTCCATCGAAGAGCAGATGCGGTTTATCAATCGTTCGCACCTCGGACAGGGAGGGGATTTGGCCAAGGCGGCCACCGAAGTGCCGATCGTCGCGATCGTGGATAATCTTGTGTCGTATGCAGCCGCGCTCAATTCAACCGACGTGCACATCGAGATTCTGGCTGATGCGCTGCTCGTGCGGTTTCGCATCGACGGCATTTTGCGCGAAGTCGCGCGCTTGGCGCCCGAGATCCAGCCGGCTTTGGTTGCGCGCATCAAGATTCTTTCCGGCATGCAGATCGACGAACACGCCAAAGCCCAGGACGGCCGTTTCAAATACAAGCACGGAGACGAAGTGTTCGACATCCGTGTTGCCATCATGCCGACGTTCTACGGCGAAAAAGTGACCATGCGTTTGTTGCTTGCCGGACTCAAGCCTTTGTCGTTCACGGACTTGGGCATGACCCAGGAGCAGGCGCAAATCGTAGAGCGCAATATCAAAAAGACGTTCGGCATGATTCTGTCCACCGGGCCTACCAGTTCCGGTAAAACAACGACCCAGTATTCGATCCTTTCGTATCTCAACAAGCCGGAGGTGAACATTGTGACCATCGAAGACCCCATCGAATACGAATTGCGTTACGTGAACCAGACGCAGGTGAATCCTAAGGCCGGCATCACGTTCGCGGACGGGTTGCGCGCATTTTTGCGTCACGACCCCAATATCATCATGGTCGGTGAAATCCGCGACGGCGAAACCGCGGAAATCGCAACCAATGCCGCCTTGACCGGCCACCTGGTGCTTTCGACTTTGCACACCAACGACGCCCCCACGGCCATTCCCCGGCTTATCGAGATGGGCGTTCCTGCGTTCTTGGTTTCCGCAACACTCAATCTGGTCATGGCGCAGCGCTTGGTGCAAAAAATCTGCACCGACTGCATCGAGTCGTATCCTCCGGATCCCCGCATGCGCGATGCCATCGTTCAGCAGCTCAAAGTCCTGGCGCCGGAACACGCCGATGCGTTCCAGCTGCCTCCGGCACTGTTCCGCGGCAAGGGATGCAAGACGTGCAACTGGCGAGGATACCGGGGTCGGCTTGCGATTTTCGAAATTCTGGATGTCGATTCTGATATGCGTTCGCTTATCGCCAGCAAGGACTTTACGCTGGAGGAGTTCAGGAAACTGGAACATGCAAAGGGCATCAAGACCATGTTCGAAGACGGTTTGGATAAAGCCATGCTCGGGCTTACGACGGTCGAAGAAGTGTTGCGCGTGATCCGCGAATAACCGAAAGCACACGGGGTATGCAATTTCATTACGTCGCTTCGGATGCGTCGGGAAAAATCAAAGAAGGGGATACTGACGGAAAGATGCTCGAAGACGTGATCGCGTTCATTTTTCGCCAAGGCTGGAAGCCGATCAGCGTCAAACCGATCCAGGAAGTCCTCAAGGTCAATCAGATCACGTTTTTCGATCACATTACGCTTCAGGACAAAATTTTCCTATTCAAGTACTTGTCCTTGATGCTCAAAGTCGGCACCGATCTGTTCAGGGCGATCGACGTGCTGCTTGAGGACATGGACAAGCCCTTGATGCGCAGCTTTCTTCTGGAAATCCGCGGCAATCTCGAACGCGGCAACGAATTTTATCTTTCGTTCCAGAACCATCCTGATCTGTTTTCTCCGATCGTGGTCAATCTCATCAAGGCGGCGGAAGCGTCCGGGAACCTTGAATCGACGCTTGAAGAAATTTCCGCGACCTATACCCAGGAAGCCGAGGTAAGGAACAAAATCCGTTCGGCGCTCATTTACCCGATCTTGCTTTTGACCGTCGCGTCCTTGATCGTGACCATGCTTGTTACGTTCGTGATTCCAAAAATCGCCACCATTTTCGAGGGAAGCGACGCGAAGATTCCGCTTTTCAGCG
>JAKALE010000065.1 GCA_021813305.1 bacterium | reverse complement strand
ATCTTACATCGCGTTGCGATTTGTCAACCCGCGCGGCGGCGCCGGTCAGGCGGCGGCGAGCCGCGCGGCATGCGCGCGCTTTAAATGCCCAGCGAGCGCAATCGCGATGCCGTCGATCGCGTCTTTTGATTTGATGGCACGCGCTTCGGGAAAAGTGGCGGTGACGATTTTCCGCACGGCCGCTTTATCCGCGCGGCCGTATCCACAGACGATGCTTTTTACTTCCAGAGGCGTGAGTTCGATCACGGGGATGTGGTGCGTATTCAAATGCAGGAGCAGCATGCCGCGGATCTCGCTTACGCTCAGCACGCTTGTTTTGTTCTGTCCGAAATACACCTTTTCAATCGAGCACAAAGCCGGTTGGTATTGTTCAAGTACAGCGTCGAGCGCTCGGGCAAGGTCTTCCGGCGAATTGTGTGTTTCGTGCGGAGTGCGCAGCATTCCGGCACCCAGGTAGGAAAACCGGGATCGGTTTTGTCCGATTACGCCGAAGCCGATGCGCTTGAACCCCGGGTCGATGCCCAGGATCACGGATTGAAAATCAGAAGGTTGCATTGGTGTAGACGTCCTGGACATCGTCCAGATCCGAAAGCTGATCCATAAGATCCTCGATCTGCCGTTTTGTTTGTTCATCGTCGATGCGTACGGGGTTTTGCGCCTCATATTCCACGGACGCCTGCGGTTCGGTTTTTGCGCGTTCGCATGCGCTCCGCACCGCTTCCAGGTCTGTTTTTGCGGCAGTGATAATTACGGCATCATCGTCTTTTTCGATATTCTGCGCACCCGCATCGATACAAGCGAGTTCCAGGTCGGGATGCGTATCCCACGCAGAACGAGACACGCTTACCTTGCCTATTTCTTTAAACATCCACATGACCGTTCCTTTTTCCCCGAATCTGCCCCCTGTCATGTTGAGTGTTTGTTTAAGCTCTCCCAGTGTCCGGTTGCGCTTGTCGGTTATGCACGAAATGAGCAGGGCGACGCCGGATGGGCCGTAGGCTTCAAACACGATCTCTTCCAGAACAGTGCCGTCATCCTGCCCGAGCCCGCGCTTGACCGCGCGATCAATGTTATCCTGCGGCAGGTTCTTGGCCTGCGCCTTGGCGATTGCGTCGCGCAGGACGAAGTTCAAGCGCGGATCGCCCGATTTGCCCTGCCGTGCGGCCAGGGTGATCATGTTGGCCATGCGCGAAAAGATCTTGGACTTTTTTGCGTCGGATGCACCTTTGGTATGCTTGAGTTTCGCCCATTTCGAATGTCCGGACATACTCAGAATTTTAGTATAAAAGCCGCTTTTTCACGATCACGAATGCGATAACGCCCGCAATGCCGGCACCCAAGGCGAATCCGAGCGCGATGGGCGATAAAGATGCCACGGATGCGTTTTCAGGGGCGGCGGTCGGATGATAAGCATCCGCTCCGACCGGCGGAATGATTTCCGAAGCGGGGATTGATGAGGGTTGCACGTTTGAAAGTCGGATGATATTCGGCGTTCCGGGCGTCGGCTTTGAGCTTGCCTGCCATGAGCCGTTGGCGATGCGGTTGGCCGACCATCCTTGGGGCAAGGGAGACGAGTAGCTGACCTTGAATACCACGGTCTTTTGCGAATCGACAACTTGAACGCTGTCAGTCCTTTGGTTTAGTGAAAATCCCCATGCGGATCCCGAGACAAGCATCAGGGATCCAGGCTCCATGACGCCATTGAGCGCAACCGGCCTTTGTTGGGATCCGATAAGAAGATTCCATCCATCCAGGTCTATTCGTTGGGACGTTTCATTTTTAAGTTCCAGCCATGCAGGTTGATCGGGAAACGGATTGGAATAAATTTCGTTGATTACCGGGAATGCCTCTTGTTTCGGTTGCTCCCCGGAAGGCGTTGCTGCCGGCGTCATTTGTGCTGCCGGCGTCGGGCTCGGTTTGACCGGAGGAAGCAGTATGCCTTCAACCGAATTTGCAAGCCCGGGGCTGCCACCGATCCGCAATCCTTCGCGGAATGCGTTGTCTTGGGTCGAATACTCAAGTGTTTTGCCGTTTCCCGCGGCGCCCTGCGCTTGATCCCATGAAGCTTGTGCGATTATCGCCCCCTGTCCGTCCCTGATGAGAATGAATCCCTGCGTGCCCTGGAACGTGATCGATGCATTGATAAGCGTGCCCCGGAACGACGGATATGCATGCATGAAGGCCTGGGGGTCGTCCGCAAGCACGCCATAATTCCCTTGGGGAATCGTCATGGACCCGACGAATGGCTGCGTTGCAAGATAATGCGTGCCGTATGCGTCCTGGATGGTCCAGGATCCCTGTCCGGCGCCGCCAATGACCGTGATCGGAGCGGAACCTTGATTGTACAATTCCATCCAGTCGAGATTCGCTCCGGACGTCTGTTGCGGCGGATCGTACATGATTTCATTGACGCGGATCGGAGAGGTCGCCGCGCGCGCCGTGAGCCCAACCGTAAAAAAGGCGAGCACGCCTGCCCGGACCGCGGTTAAAAATATGCGTTTCGTGGCTATCATGCGAGGTATTCGTAGGCTTGTTTCGTGGCAATTCTGCCGCGCGCAGTGCGTTCCAGCAGCCCGAGGCGTAAAAGGTAAGGTTCGCAGACGTTTTCCAGCGTTTCCTGCTCTTCGTTGAGCGATGCAGCAAGCGTTTGGATGCCGACCGGACCTCCGTTGAATGTTTTTACCAGCGCGTGCAAAAATTTCCGATCCAGGGCTTCCAATCCGTTTTTGTCGATATCAAGGATGTCCAAGGATTCCTCGACCAGCGATGTGCCGATGCGTTGGGCATCCCTGACGATGGCAAGATCCCACGTGCGCTTGAGCAGGCGATTTGCGATGCGCGGCGTCGCACGCGACGCCCGCGCAAGCGCGTCAAGCGCCTGTTGGTCGACCGCGATGCCGAGCATCGCGCTGGAACGTTTGAGAATTTCGGAAATGTCTCGTGGTTCGTAGTAATCCAAGTGGTAAAGCGCGCCGAAGCGGTTCCGGAACGGTCCGGTCAAAAGGCTTGGACGGGTCGTTGCCGCGATGAGCGTGAAGCGGGGAAGTTTGAGTTCCAATGATCGCGACGACACACCCTTGCCGATCATCAGGTGCAGCACGCGGGATTCCATGGCGGGATACATAACCTCTTCTATTTGTTTGTTTAGGCGGTGCACCTCGTCGATAAATAATACCTCGCCCTCTTCGAGGTTTGAAAGCAATGCGGCGGCATCTCCTGTTTTCTGGATCGTGGGACCGGAAGTCGTGGTCATTTTTGATCCCAACTCGTGCGCGATCAAATGTGCCAGAGTAGTCTTGCCGACTCCCGAAGGACCGGAGAACAGAATATGATCAGGCGCACGTTTTTGCTTGCGCGCGGCTTCCAGGACTATCGTGAGTCCTCGCTTGACCTGGTCCTGGCCTACGAATTGGTCCCAAGTTTTTGGCCGCAGGGCATGGTCGAGCACCACGTCGTCCGTATTGGATTGGTCGATCGTTGGTTCATTCATGAGTTAAAGTATAGCATTCTCCTCTAAATTTTAAAATAGACCCCAAAACAGGCAATTTGGCAATATCGTAGAAAAAGGGGAAAACCTGTGGATTGACAAACAATCCGATTTCGGGCACACTGCACAGGCACCAAGGAGGCATATTGACTTTTCAAGTCTTTATGATATAATTATAAATACGTTCCTGGACATATCGAGGCAATC
>JAKALE010000064.1 GCA_021813305.1 bacterium | reverse complement strand
AAAGGAACGGCGTCCATCCGGTCATCGGCTGCGAGCTTTATCTGGCCGCACGCACCATGTACGACAAGGATCCACAGAAAGACAGCGAGATTTATCACTTGCTGCTTCTTGCGGAGAATAACGAAGGATACAAGAATCTTATGCGCTTGGTGACCAAAGCGCATCTGGAGGGATTTTATTACAAGCCGCGCGTGGACAAAAATCTGTTGCGCGAACTCAAAGAAGGTTTGATCGTGACGTCCGGGTGCCTGCAGGGAGAAATTTCGCGCGCGATCATGCAGCGCAACAAAGAAAAAGCGCGCCAGCTCGTGCGCGAGTATCTTGAGATTTTCGGCAAGGATCATTTTTATTTCGAAGCGCAGCATCATCCGGAAATCGAAGACCAGCAATTTTTGAACAACGGCGTGAAAGAGCTCGCGCGGGAATTCAATGTTCCTTTGATCATCACGTGCGATTCCCATTATCCGAAACCAGAAGATCGCGATGCGCACGACGTATTTCTGTCCATCCAGACCAAGACGACCGTGGGAGACAAGGAACGTATGTCCATGAAGGAAGCCGATTTTTCCATCAAGGACCCCGCCCTGGTATGGAACGACGTGAAAGACGATCCCGAGCTCGCGCAAGCGTTCGAGAATACCGAAATTCTCGCCCAGCGGTGCAATGTGGAAATCGAAATCGGCAAACCTGCGTTTCCGAAATTCCCGGTTCCCGAAGGAACGACGCCCGAAACGTATCTGCGCGACCTTGCGGCCAAGGGTGCCAGGCAGAAATACGGAGAAATGTCCCCAGAAACCTCCAAGCGCCTTGCATACGAACTGGATATCATCTGCAACATGGGATTCGCTGATTATTTCCTTATCGTGCACGATTTTGTGCGTTGGGCCCGCGAGCAGGGCATTATGATCGGTCCGCGCGGATCCGCGGCAGGATCGGTGGTGCTTTACACGCTGGATATTACGGATCTTGATCCGATAAAATACGACCTGATTTTTGAACGGTTTTTGAACCCTGAGCGCAAAATGCTTCCCGATATCGATATGGACGTTGCCGAAGACCACCGGCAGGAGCTTATCAGATATATCGAGGAGAAGTACGGCAAGGACCGTGTCGCGCAGATCGTAACGTTCGGCATTATGAAGGCGCGCTTGGCTGTGCGCGACGTGGCGCGCGCGCTGGGCTTGCCGTATGCGTTGGGGGATCAAATATCGAAATTGATTCCGTTTAACGTCACATTGGACGATGCGCTTTCGACAATTCCCGAACTGAAGGATTTGTACAATTCGAATCCTGACGCGAAAACGGTCATGGATTATGCACGCCGGCTTGAAGGCATCGTGCGCCATGCCTCGACCCATGCGGCGGGCGTGGTCATCGCGCCCGGTCCTTTGTCGGATTTCGCGCCAGTGCAGCATGCGGCCCGCGGGGACGAAAATACCTGCATCCAGTACGATTTCCATGTCGCCGAAGATATCGGACTCGTGAAAATGGACGTGTTGGGGCTGGCAAACCTTACCGTGCTTAAAAACGCGACCCGCATCGTGCGCAAGATTTACGACCCCGCATTCGATATCGATGCGATCCCCGAAGAAGATCCCGCAGTGTATTCGCTCTTGTCCCGCGCGGAAACCATTGGCGTGTTCCAGCTTGAATCGTCGGGCATGCAACGATATCTCAAGGAGCTCAAACCGACGACGTTCGAAGACATTCTGTCCATGATCGCGTTGTATCGTCCGGGCCCCATGGAATCCATACCGGATTTCATCGCGGCAAAGCACGGAAGGAAGCAAGTGACCTATCTCCATCCGCTCCTCGAGCCGATTCTTTCGAAAACCTACGGAGTGATCGTTACCCAGGATCAGGTGCTTGAAATCGCGCGCCGGTTCGCCGGATTCACGTACGGGGAAGCCGATATTCTCCGCAAGGCAGTAGGCAAAAAGATCAAGGCATTGCTGGACGAACAGAAAGACAAATTTGTGCAAGGTGCGGTAAAAACGAACGGCATCAAGCAGGCGCTTGCGGAAAAAGTTTGGGATTTCATCGAGCCGTTCGCGCGGTACGGATTCAACCGTGCACACGCGGCGCGCTATGCGCGCATCGCGTACCAGACCGCGTATCTGAAGGCGCATTATGCGCCGGCGTTCATGGCCGCTTTGCTTACGTCCGATTTCGGGAATTTGGATCGCATCGCGATCGAGATCAACGAATGTCAGCGCATGGGCATGAAAATCGTGCCTCCCCACGTGAACAAATCGTTCGCGGAATTCGGCGTCGATCCGGAAACCAAGAATATCGTGTTCAGCCTGTCCGCCATTAAAGGCGTCGGCCTCGGCGTCGCGGAAGCCATTCAGGAAGAGCGCAAGCGGAACGGGCCGTTTACGTCATTGACTAATTTTGTTGAGCGCGTGCCAAAAAACGTGGTGAACAAAAAAACCGTCGAGTGCCTTGCCAAAGTCGGCGCATTCGATTCCTTCGGCGAACGCGCCCAGATTTTGGCCGCCATGGATCAGATTACCAAATTCAGTTCGTCTCTGGACAAGCAGCAAAATACAAACCAGATGGGTCTGTTCGGAACGACTACCGGCGTACAAATGAAATCGACTATCAGACTTTCCTCAGTGACGCCCGCGACCAAAAAGGAACGTATGGCATGGGAAAAAGAATTCCTCGGGCTGTATTTGTCGGATAATCCGCTTTCCGAACACCGGGGCACGCTTGCCCAACTGGCTACGCCTATTGCGCGGGTCAACGAGTCTATGATCGGCAAGCGCCTGCGCATCGGCGGCGTTATCGCGTCCTGCCGGAGAATCGTTACCAAAACCGGGCAGGCTATGCTGTTTACGAGACTTGAAGATACTTCAAACCGGAACATGGAAGTCGTTGTATTTCCGAGCACCTTGGAACAGAATCCGGGCGTATGGCAGGAAGATCGCGTGGTGCTTGTGGAGGGGAGAATCAATGCGCGCGACGGAGAGCTTAAGATGGTTTGCGACACCGTGCGCCCCATCGAGAACATTTGACGCGTTTGGTTGCGCTTTCGGGCGTTATTTCGTACAATACTACGTTATGAAAAATCTTCTGAAAAACCTGTTTCTTGTCATCGGTATTTTTGTGGTGCTGTCCCTCGTATTTTCTCTATTTACGAGCACCAAAACCCAGTCCAGTCAGCCCATGGCGCTTACCGATCTTGCGCGTAAAATCCAGTCCGGTGAGATAAAGAAAATCGACGTGCAGGACAATGCGTTGACGGTTACCGACACTTCCGGCAAGACGTGGACGTCCGAGAAGGAATCGGAATCTTCGTTATCCCAATCGCTTACGAATTTGGGCGTTGATAAAACGAAACTTGCCGCAGTTGACGTGGAAGTAAGCGCGAGTTCGGGCGGTAATACAATGTGGCTGACGATCCTGATCGACGTAGTCGCGCCGTTTTTGATGATCGTGGGATTGTTTTGGTTCATGTCGCGCCAGGCACAAAAAGGCATGGCGCAGACATTCAATTTCGGCAGGGCCAATTTGAAACTTTTTGCGAATCCCAAGGAACGCACGACGTTCAAGGACGTTGCCGGAGCCAAGGAAGCAAAAGAAGAACTGAGAGAGATCGTTGATTTTCTCAAGCATGCCAAGCGTTTTTTGGATCTTGGTGCGCGCATTCCGAGGGGCGTGCTGCTTATGGGGGCACCCGGAACGGGCAAGACGCTTTTGGCCCGCG
>JAKALE010000063.1 GCA_021813305.1 bacterium | reverse complement strand
AAAAACCACGGGTTGCGGTTCCTGATATCCAGGAAGCGCATGCAGGGCGTCACGGTGAATATCCGCGTCGCGCGCAAGCACGATCGTATCCCCGACCCGGATCTTGTCCGGATCCTTAAGTCCAGTCGCGCAATATCCGATTTCCCCGGCGGTAAGCGCCTGAGCGGGAAAAAATTTCGGGAGAAAATGTCCGACTTCGAGCGTCGATGTTTCCGTCTGAGTCGCCATGGTACGGACCAATGCGTTTTTCCCGAGTGAACCGTCGATCACGCGCACAAACGCAATCGCCCCCTTGTATGCGTCGTACATCGAATCGAAAATCAACGCGCGGAACGGCGCCTCTTGATTTCCTTCGGGCGGTTTCACGCGCGCGATAACCGCATCAAGCAGCGCTTCGGCTCCCTGCCCGGTCTTCCCTGACACAAGCAGGATATCATCCGCACGCTGGTGCAAAAGCACGGCAAGCTGGGAACGGATTTCCTCAATGCTGCCTTGGGCATGAGGCAAATCGATTTTGTTGATTGCGCCGATAATTGCAAGGCCCTGGCGTTCGGCAAAATGGAGGTTCGCGAGAGTTTGTGCCTGGATGCCCTGCGTCACGTCCACAAGCAATATCGCCCCCTCGACGGCAGCAAGAGACCGGGATACTTCATACGCGAAGTCCACGTGCCCCGGCGTATCGATAAGATTAAGGATATGATCCTTGTAGTGCATACGCACCGGCTGCATCTTGATCGTGATTCCACGCTCGCGCTCCAAGTCCATTTGGTCCAAAAATTGTTCCTTGAGCACGCGCTTATCCACGGTTTTGGTCAATTCCAAAAAACGGTCGGCTAACGTCGATTTGCCGTGATCGACATGCGCGATGATCACGAAATTGCGAATGCGCGAAAGTTCCATGGTTCAGATATTCTCCTGCGCGATTTGTTCCGTCCGATCATGCTCAAGGAACGCGGACAAATCCATCAGTTTGTACAAAAACACGGAAAGTCCGAGCGCGAACATCGCAACACTTCCTGCAACGACGCTGCGCGCAAGCACGACCCAGAAATCAGCTGAAGCAACGAATATTCCTGATCCGTAATACGCCAATGCGCCTGCCAAAGCCGCAATACACCCCACCGCGGCTCCGCGCGATATGCCGTATTTCAGCTTGGGCAGATACCCGGTACCGAATGTTTTTGAAAACAGCCACGCAAGATATCCGAAATTGAACCATGCACCCAACACAACGCCTGCGATAAGTCCGGGCACGCCCCAACGAACCGCCAAAAACCACGCGGACGGGAAGACGACGAATAAGGACAGGAATGTTGCGAACAAGGGATGCTTGGTATCTTCCATGGCGAAAAATGCCCTGATCAAATGCATAAGCAATCCCTGCGCAGGAATCCCGAACGCAAACACGGCGAGCGCAATCATGGTTGTGCGCTGATCCGCAATATTAAAATTGCCGTGCCCGAGCAGCACGCGCACGATCGGCTCACTGAACGCTGCGAACAAAAGCGAACACGGAATAAGCCACGCTGCGATTTGCCCCGCGGCCACATCGAACAGACGCACGAATTTCGCTTTTTCGTTTTCGCGCGCAAGGTCGTTTTCCTCCTGTTTTACTTTAACCCATTGCTGGGCCAGCTGAGGAAACGCGACCGTCACGAACGAAAGTGCGATTACGGTCTGGGGCAACGACTGAAGTGAATCAGTAAAAGAATAAATGCTCAGTGATCCGATAGGAAGCAACGAAGAAAGCATGGTCACCCAGATAAGAATTGCGTTGTTTGCCACAAGAGTGAATGAACGCGGCACCATGAGCACAAGCATGTCACGCACATCCCCCCACGCGTCTCGCCACGACCAGGAAAACCGGAATCCGATGACACGCAGTGTCGGAATCTGCACCAGTGCGTAAAGCAACGAACCGAGTACTACGCCCCATACCACGCCGTAAATGCCCATGCGCTGGGAAAACAGAACGATACCCACAATGATGCCTCCATTGTAAAATACCGGCGCCAAAGTCGAGACAAAGAAACGCTTGAATGATTGCAGAATATCGGCGAACAAATTCGCCAATGCCATACATATGGGCTGCAGCATGAGTACGCGCAACAAGGAAGACAGAAGGTCTGTTTGAAGCGCTGAAAAGCCGGGCGCAAGCAGCTGCGCGACGGGGCGCGCGAACACGAACACCGCTAGAGCCCCGATGCCTAAAAACACGGTGAAAAACGCCATAAGCGCGCTTGCAAGCCTCCACGCCCGTTCCTTACCCGCAAGCAGCGTACGGGAAAAAACAGGGAAAAACGATGCGGACAGCGTGCTGAATATGAATACGCTGTATAAAAGATCGGGAATGCGAAATGCGGCGAAATACACATCAAGTTCCGCGCTTGCACCGAATCGTGAAGCGAGAAGCACGTTTTTCAAAACGCCCAACAGTGACCCGATAACGGTCGCGCCGCCCACGATCAGGGCGCCGGTTTCCAATGATTTTTGTTCGAATAACGCCAAACGTTCGCGCAATGACATAGAAAAAATCGGTTAAACCTGGGATGCGTCCAGTTTTTTGCACTCCTGAATAATCGTATCAAGGTTTCCGTCCAAAATCTTGGCGATATTTTTCCATGACGCACCGATACGATGGTCCGTAATGCGGTCTTGAGGGAAATTATACGTACGGATTTTCTCTGAACGGTCTCCTGATCCGACCTGCGTTTTGCGTTCCCTGGCAAGCTTTTCTTCCTGCTCCATTCTGCGCATTTCATACAGCTTCGCTTGAAGGATTTGCATGGCCTTCTCCTTGTTTTGATGCTGATGGCGCTCCGACTGAGATCGAACGACGATGCCGGTCGGTATATGTTTGATGCGCACGCTCGTTTCCACCTTATTGACGTTCTGCCCTCCGGCGCCACCCGAACGCAAAAACTCGATTTCTAGGTCCTTTTCCGGGATAGCAATCTGGTCCTGCTCGGGAATAACCGGAATCACCGCGACCGTTGCGGTAGACGTATGGATCCTGCCCGCTTTTTCCGTCGCGGGAATGCGCTGCACGCGGTGCACGCCGCTTTCGTATTTGAGCGCATCGTAAGATCCTTTTCCCTTGATTTCAAAAACCATTTCCTTGTATCCGCCAAGTTCGTCCTCGCTCGCGTCGACGACCTGAGCATCCCATCCCTTGGTTTCGCAATAATGCTGATACATACGAAAGAGGTCCCTGCCGAACAACGCAGCTTCGTCGCCTCCGGTCCCCGCCCGTATTTCCATGATCACCTTTCTGATATCGCCAACACCCCCAGTATCTTCATGTGTTGATTGGACAAGGGCATTTCTAATGAGCTCTGATAAATCGACAAGACGCGAAGAAAGCGCGGCCGCTTCTTCCTCTGCAAGCGCACGCATTGCGGAATCGGATTCCTGATCAGCGAGGCGCAGCGCGTCGGAAAGCGCCTGCTCGGCTTTTATATACTCTTGCATCAGCGGCACATATGATTCAAGTTGGCGCAAACGTTTTTGCGCCTGGACATACGCGTCGCGCTGCTTGATAAACGAAGGATCAGCGCACTGCCGCTGCAGTTCGGTGTATTCCTGCGTCAATTGAATCCATGAAGCGTCCATAAGGAAAAAATCCTGCGAGCACAAAGCCGCAGGATTCAGGCGTTATTTTGCGTCCGCCTTGCTTGCTTTCGGAGCGCGTCGCGCCGACTCGGTTTTCGGAGCTGCGCGAAGAATCTGCTTGGACGATTTTTGTTCTTTGCGCGCGCGCGTCGCATGCTGCGCAGGAACCGACGCCTTGAGCGCCGAGCTCTTTTTCACCTTGGTCTGATA
>JAKALE010000062.1 GCA_021813305.1 bacterium | reverse complement strand
CCAGGGATACGTGAAAAAGATTTATTGTTCTTCAGGCAGCGTGCCTACGGCAAAAGCATATCAGTTTTTCGTGGATGCGGTGCTCGACCTTGAGCATGCGCATGTGCAGGAATCCCGAGACGGCGCATTTCAATCGTTGGAAGATGCGGCACGGTTTGTCGCGGACAGAACGGAAAGTATGAATATCCTGATCGACGAACATATGAACATGGCGCTCGACGGCATTGAGGAACTGTTCGCGCAGCCTGATTTTTCAACGCGTGACGAATATCGCGCATTGGCGCGCATGATCGACGGGATCCGGGACGAGCGCGCAAATCTGTTCCGCGCTTTCTTCGACCGCGAACCGTCCGTATTCGTCGGTGATGCCAACCCCATGCGGTCACTGGACGTCGAAACGAGCCTGTTTACTACGGGGGTGAAAACCGCCGACGGAACGCGTGTGGTGTCGCTTCTGGTCGGCCCGGCGCGCATGCCGTATCAAAGAAATTGGGACGCATTTTGGTCGGCGCGCAACCGTTTGGCGCGTAGCAGGCCGAAAACCACATAACCCGCATAATTATTTTTTTATTCCTATGGACGAATCAAAAAAAGACGCATCGGTACATGATCAATCGGCTGTTCCCGCCGAATTGGAGCAGTGCAAGAAGGAGCGCGATGAATATCTCGCCGGATGGCAGCGTGCGCGCGCGGACTTCGCGAATTTCCGCAAAGACGAGGCGCAGCGCATTTCCGAACTGGTGAGGTTTTCCCAGGAAGGGCTGCTTTCCGAACTGCTTTTGGTGCTGGACAGCTTCGATCTTGCGGCTGCATCCATGCGTCAGGATGTTTCGGAATATAAATCGTTTTCGCTGGTTCAGTCGCAGTTGTCAGGAATCCTGAAACGCCACGGGTTGGAAGAAATCGTGCCGCAGGTCGGGAGCACATTCGATCCTTCGGTTCATGAAGCGGTCGAAACCGTGAATCACGAGCATGCGCAATCGGGAACGATCGCAGCGTTGGTCTACAAAGGATACACGTACCAGGGCAAAGTCTTGCGCCCGGCGCGCGTGAAAATAGCGAAGTGAAGGTTGCGCGAGTAATTAGTAATTGGTAACTAGTAACTAGTAAATAAAAACACTATGGCAAAAATATTGGGTATCGATTTGGGAACAACGAACTCGGTGATGGCGGTCATTGAAGGCGGCCAGCCGCGCATTTTGGAAAACCGCGAGGGCAGCAGGCTGACGCCGTCCGTGGTTGCGATTTCAAAATCAGGAGAACGCTTGGTCGGCATTACGGCAAAGCGCCAGGCAGTGGTCAATCCGCAGAATACGATTTTTTCGGTCAAGCGCCTGGTCGGCAGGCGGTTTTCCGATGTCGAAGTGCAGCATGACAAGGAATTGCTTTCTTATGAAATCGTCGCGTCCTCCACGGGCGGCATCGAGGTGAAAATGGGGGGCAAAGGATATAAGCCGGAAGAAGTTTCAGCCCAGGTGCTGATGAAACTGAAGCAGGATGCCGAAGCAAAACTTGGCGAAAGCATTGAGGAGGCGGTGATCACGTGCCCCGCATATTTCGACGATTCCCAGCGCGCAGCGACCAAGGCTGCGGGCGAGATCGCGGGGTTCAAGGTCAAGCGCGTGCTACCCGAACCGACCGCGGCGGCGCTGGCATACGGGTTCAACAAGCGCAAAGAAGAGCGCGTGATTGTTTACGATTTCGGCGGCGGCACATTCGACATTTCGGTGCTTGAAATCGGAGGGGATACCATCGAAGTAAAGGGTATCGGAGGGGATACGCATTTGGGCGGAGACGATTTCGATCGCAAGATCATGGATTACCTGATTGCGGAGTACAAAAAACAGGAAGGCATTGATCTGTCCAAGGACGCGCTTGCGGTACAGCGCTTGAAGGAGGCCGCTGAGCGCGCCAAGCATGAACTTTCGACCATGGCGGAAACGGAAATTAATCTGCCGTTCATTACGTCGGATTCCTCCGGACCGAAGCATTTCGTTATGAAGATGACCCGCGCAAAGCTCGAAGAACTTGTCGGCGAATATGTGCAGCGTTCGATCCAGCTGGTCGAGCAGACGCTTCGCGAAGCGAAATTGACCAAGGCGGATATCAACGAAATCATTTTGGTTGGGGGACAAACGCGCATGCCGGCGATTCAGGAAGCGGTCAAGCAATATTTCGGCAAGGAGCCGCACAAGGACATCAATCCTGACGAAGTGGTTGCGATCGGCGCAGCGGTCCAGGCGGGCATTTTGCAGGGAGAAGTGCGCGACGTGCTGCTGCTGGATGCCACGCCGTTGTCCCTTGGTATCGAGACCATGGGCAGCGTTATGACGGTCATGATTGCCAAGAACACCACGGTGCCCACTGCGCGGACGGAAACGTATTCGACCGCATCGGATAATCAAACGTCGGTCGAGATCCATGTGCTGCAGGGAGAACGTTCCATGGCACAGGACAATAAATCATTGGGGCGGTTTATCCTTGACGGCATTCCTCCTGCGCCGCGCGGCGTTCCGCAAGTCGAGGTTACCTTCGATATAGACGCGAACGGCATCTTGTCCGTGACAGCCATGGACAAGGCGACGCAGAAAAAGCAGTCCATCCGCATCGAGGGATCGACCGGGCTTTCCAAGGACGAAATCGAACGCATGAAAAAGGAAGCGGAAATGCATGCCGAGGAAGACAAGAAGCGCAAGGAAACGAGCGAGGCGCGCAACGGGGCGGACACGATGATTTACCAGGCGGAAAAGTCATTGCGCGAATGGGGAGATAAAGTCACCCAGGAACTCAAGGACACAATGAACCAGAAAATCACCGCGCTCAAGGATGTGAAGGACAAGGATGATGCCGAATCAATCTCGCGCGCCATGCAGGAACTTTCACAGGTCATGCAGGAAATCGGCGCGGGCATGTATAAAAATCAGCCCGATACCAAGAATTCGCAGTCTGAGGAACCAAAGCCATAGCAACGCGGCGATTGTGTGATACACTGAGAAAAATCAGCATCATACAACGCCATGTTTGAAGCTATCGATCAGAAAAAAGTCGTCGGAGTCGAGGATTCTTCGCAGCGCGGCACAGCTTTGCGCAAGGTGTTTTTGTTCATGCTCGGCATCGCGGCGGCCGCAGTTTCGGGGTTCTGTTTGGAATATTCATTCCGTACCGGAACGTTTTTGCTTGCGCCAGTCGTCGTCGCATGGACCGTGTGGGCGGGCGTGTATGTGATTTCCTCACTCGTGCTTTCGCCGACGTTCATATTCGCGAAATCGTTCATTGAAATCTCATTGATGAGCGTTCCGTTCTGGGTGCGCATGCAGGGATGGTGGCCGCTTCTCATCTGGATCGCGTGCATGGCGTGTGCAGGGGTTTCGTTCTGGCGCGCCTCGCAGACCATAAATAATGTCGTAAAGGTGAGTATGGGCACGATCTATCTTGCTGCACGCCCTGCGCTCATTGTTGTTCTGAGTGTGATGTGTGGTATGGCATACATGGTTATGCAGTTTCCGAGTGCAGATTATTTCATCCCCAAGCAGACCGTACAGTCAGCGCTTGCAAGCATGAATCCCGCAATGGAGGTATTTTATCCGGGTTTCGACGCGACCAAAACGGTCAATGCGGCGATCGACGCGGTCATAAACAAGATGTTCGGTGCTCCTGCGAAAGCGGGCGGATCGACGCGGCTCGTGTTGCCTTCGTTTATCCCGATTCCGTCAGGATTTTCTTTGCCGCAGAATGTGAGCAATACGGTGCTTGATACTCTGACGTCAGGGGCGAAGTCGCAGGCGCGCCAGCAGCTTTTATCTCAAGCGGGAAATTTGTTTG
>JAKALE010000061.1 GCA_021813305.1 bacterium | reverse complement strand
AAGGAAGGCGTGCGCATCCAGGAAGAAAGCAGGACATATGCGACTATCACGATTCAGAATTATTTCCGCATGTATCCGCGCCTTGCGGGCATGACCGGTACGGCCAGCACGTCGTCCGAGGAATTCCATGCTGTTTACAAGCTTGATGTCGTTTCGATTCCGACGCACAAGCCCATGGTGCGCGACGATCGTCCGGACAAGATATTCCGCACGGAGAAGGGGAAACTTTCCGCATTGATCCGTGAAGTGAAGGAGCGCCACGAACAGGGCCAGCCAGTGCTGATCGGTACGATTTCCATCGAAAAGAACGAATATATCTCAAAACTGTTGTCGCGCGAGGGGATTGTTCATCATGTGCTTAACGCGAAAAATCACGAGCAGGAAGCGGCCATCATCGCCCAGGCAGGAGCCAAAGGCGCGGTTACGGTCGCGACCAACATGGCCGGCCGCGGCGTGGACATTATCCTGGGCGGCAACCCGTATCAGGAGCAGGCTGCGCAGGACGTACGCGCGCTTGGGGGGCTGCATGTGATCGGCACGGAGCGCCATGAGGCGCGCAGAATCGACAATCAGCTGCGCGGCAGATCGGGCAGGCAGGGCGATCCGGGGTCAAGTCAGTTTTACGTTTCTTTGGAAGACGATCTTATGCGCGTGTTCGGATCGGAAAAAATCCAGCCGTATTTCGAACGCCTGGGACTTCCGGAAGACGAAGCCGTATCGCATGCGTTCGTGACCCGGGCACTGGACAGTGCGCAGAACAAAGTGGAAGGCTTGTATTTCGACATGCGCAAGCACGTGCTTGAATACGATGATGTGCTCAACAAGCAGCGGGACGCTTTTTACCGCGAGCGCACGCAGGTGTTGGTTTCCGATGACGACGCGATGCGCGCAGTGATCGACGCCAAGCTTGCATCGGAAGCTTGGCGCATCGCGCAGGATGCGTTCATGCAGGAAAACCCTTCTGCGTATTGCGAGCAAATGTTCGGCTCGTTTGCGAAAGTTCCCGAATCCATTGTGAAAACATTCGCGCAAGGCGATGCCCAAACGATCGCTTCCGAGGCCGGAACATGGCTTTCCGGCATGGTATCAAAAGCCGCAGAGACGAATCCGAAGGAATTCTGGCCCTGGGCGCGCATGTCCGTGCTTCGGGTGTTCGATATGTATTGGATGAACCATTTGGACGCCATGGAAGGGCTGCGCGATTCCGCGTCGTTGCGTTCGTACGGACAGCACGATCCGCTTGTCGAGTACCGTCGGGAAGGCCATCACCTGTACAAAGACCTGTTCGCGCAGATGGACATGTATATTGCCCTGTTTGTCGCGCGCCAGGCTTCGGAAGTCCAAAGCCATGCTCGACGTTCAGCTTGAAAAATTCCAGGGACCACTCGAGCTTTTGGTGCAGCTCATTGAACAAAACCGCCTGGCGGTGACTGATGTCGCGCTTGCCCAAGTCACGGATCAGTACATTGAAGCGGTGCGTTCCATGGAAACCCATTCCATGGCCGACCTTGCCGATTTCATGCTGGTCGCGTCGAGACTGCTGCTGGTTAAGTCAAAAGCGTTGCTTCCGTCCCTTGCCCTTACCCAGGAAGAGGAGCAGGAAGTTCATGCGCTTAAAATTGCTCTTGTCGAATACCAGCGCTACAAAGAGAAAGTGAAATATCTCAAGGATCGTGCCCAGTCTCCGGTCGGCATCGTGACGCGCGATTTATGGCAGGGAAGACAGCCATTGTTTTTGCCTCCTGACGGTTTTTCCCGCGACGAAGCAGGGCGCCTTTTCGCGAGCGCACTCGCGCTGTGGGAAAAGTTCGTTAAGCCCAAGGACAAGCAGGTTCTGGAACGGGCGGTAAGCATCGAGCAGAAGATCCAGGATATCATCGCGCGCATCGGCAAGCAGACACAGACGTCCTTGCAGGATCTTGCGGGCAATTCAAAAAAGAAAATGGACATCATCGTCGCGTTCCTCGCGCTTTTGTTCCTTTTCCGGGAAAAAATGGTATCGTTAGAGCAATCGGAAAACGAATCCGATCTCACAGTCACGAAACTCGAACCCATTTCCCAGCATGGATGAATCGACGCGCATTTCATATCAAGGGAAGGCCGAATCGCTTTTATTCGCGTATGGGGCTGCCATGCCGGTTTCTTCCGTTGCGTCGGCGCTGGGGGTGACCAGTGAAGAGGCGTTGGAGGTTTTATCCGCTTTGGATCAGGAATATCAGGCTATGCCGGGCAGGGGGCTCTGCCTTTTGCGCCAGGGCGATGTGTGGCAATTGGGCACCAAGCCGGAGAATCTGGGGACCATTGAAGCAGTGGCGAAGCAGGATTTCGAGCAGGAACTTTCTGCCGCGAGCCTGGAGACCTTGAGTATCATTTTGTACCGTGCTCCGATCGCGCGCGCGGACATCGATGCCATCAGGGGAGTCAATTCGAGTTTTATCATCAGGAATCTTTTGATGCGCGGGCTTGTCGAACGCGAACACGACGCCAAAGGCCATCATATATTTTTGTACAAGCCGTCCCTTGCTCTGCTTCAGACGCTGGGCATTACGGGCGCCGACCAACTGCCGGATTTTGAAACATTGAGCAGAAAATTCGACGCATTGGTCGAAGATGCGAAGCTTCAGGAAGAACAATCCGCCGAGTCGATCATCGCCTCGAGCGTGAGCGAATAGCCATGCGGGGAGTATTGCTTGCCGTATTGCTTGCGGGCGCGCTGCTTTTGTGGGCAGGCGCGCGATTTATCGCCGATACGCTTGTCCGTCCTGCGCCGTACATTCCTGCCAGGACGGAATCATCCCAATCGTCACGCATCGAGCCGTTATCCACGTTTTTGCCGTGGCTTGCGCACGTGTACGAGCCGTCATCCCCGACGCCGATCCCTCAGCAGCTTTCTGATCCCGAGGTTCAGGCGGCAGCCGCTGGCCTGGTCAATATGACTTTGCGCCAGACACTTTGGTCTTCCCATGCGGACAATGCCGAAGGCATCGCTTCCCTTACAAAACTCATGACGTCTTTGGTCGCGCGCGAATATGCGACTTCCAGCATGCTGATTACCATTGAGCAGGATGATTTGAATGTCGATTCGGTCAATAAGGATCTGCGCGTGGGCGACCGGTTCACCCTGGACGAAGCGTTCCATTTTCTTCTTATTCCGTCTGATAATGCCATGGCAAAAGCGGTTGCACGGACCGTATTCCACGGCGGTTCGCAGGCGTTCGTCAAGCGGATGAATCAGACGGCAGCTGCGCTCGGCATGACGCATACCTCGTACGAAGATCCGGTTGGGCTCGGGCGCGATGTTTCCAGTGTTTCTGATTTGGCGATTCTGGCGCGTTATATCGAGAACAATTATCCCGACTTGTTTTCATTTTCCAAATACGCGCATCTGACCATGGTTACCGAGCAGGGCAGGGTGTTCGAATTGAATAATACCAACCAGATTCTCAACCAGATTCCGGGCATTATCGGATCGAAAACCGGATATACGCCGGAAACCGGAGGCAGCCTGCTTGTGGTGTTCGAGACGCAGAAAGGAAAATTCGTAAGCATCGTATTGGGTTCTCCCGACCGTTTCGGCGACACCAGCGCGATTCTGTCGTGGTATTCGCGCGCCATGTCTGATACACTGAATGCGAACAACTGAGTCCTGTTTTATCCGTGTCAGAATTCGCGCAAATCGTCAGATTCGTCGTTGTGGTGCTCGCGTCTTTCGCGACCGGCATGGTGCTCGTGATTCCCGTCGAGTCGTTGATTAAGAAACTCAATAGCCGCAAGCATATCGCCAAAGAGGGCACTCCGATTTTCAATCAAATGCATGCGCAAAAGGAGGGCACGCCGGTCATGGCAGGTATCATGATTTGGGGC